>NZ_LAMX01000006.1:0-136898 GCF_001275035.1 Rheinheimera sp. KL1 | reverse complement strand
TTTGTGTGACAACTTCACCATAATCCCTCGCAGGGAGGGGAGTCCATACATCTACGCAGCAATCTGGCACCACGAGCTGATCATCTGGCCACAGGCCAAAGTGCAGCACAGATCCACATGCAAATCCGTCAAGGGGTAGAGAAGCTAAAACAGATTTGCCAGTCCGATCTGTTTATCCGGGATGCGCTGAATTTCCGTCGTTCCAGAATGATTCAACAACTACCTAAATTACCTGTACATGCAATGCAAAACATTAACTCAGTTCACACTAAGGTTCGGCATAACCCATTGGCGATCGCAGGACTCTTTGCAACTGATGATATTTTAGATTTCAGACAACCCGGTCAACAGCATTTAATTCATTTGGGCGCCGAAGCGTCAGTACGTTTTATATTATCCAGACAAGAGTTTAGTGTGTCTGAGATCCCTGGCGATGTCAGCGACGATGTACGTATTGCGCTGGTCAATAAAATGCTGGCAGGCGGTTATCTTGAAGTGTTGGATTAACCGCAAAAAACATATTGATGCATAAAAGTCAGATAAAAAGGCACAAACAGACCATTCATAACGTTCGAAGTAAAATATCAACAACATGATTTATAAAGAAATACTTAAAATATCACTCTATACCATTAAATTACATGTTGGTTATTTATCCAAAATTGTTTAAAGTGCGCGCTCATTTGCACTGCCCGAGCTGCGTCAGCTATGGCTTAGGCATTCGTTTGCTATGCTTAAGCTGCTGTCGTCATACTGTCACAAGGCAGCCTTAGTCTTATTTTGTTTTTGCCAGAAGGAAACAAAGTGCGCACCACAGAACTTGTTGATGGCTTTCGTCAGTCCGCCCCTTATGTTAACTCTCACCGCGGCAAAACCTTTGTCGTGATGCTGGGAGGTGAAGCCATAGATCAGCCCGGCTTTCGCAGTATTATTAATGATATAGCTCTGCTCAATACGCTCGGCATTAAAATAGTGCTGGTGTATGGGGCCAGGCCACAAATTAATAAAGCCTTGGAAAAAGCCGGTTTAAACTGCGATTACCATAACCGTATTCGGGTGACGGACGATGATTCCTTCCAGGTGATCAAACAAGTCGCAGGGGCTTTGCAGCTGGATATTACAGCTCGCTTGTCGATGAGCTTAAGCAACACCCCTATGCACAATGCTCAAATCAACGTGGTCAGCGGGAATTTTGTTATAGCCCAGCCTTTGGGCGTGGACGATGGTATCGACTATTTACACAGCGGCCGGGTGCGTCGTATTGATGTGCAGGGTATTCGCCGCCAGTTGGATAACAACGGCATCGTCTTAATGGGCCCTGTAGCCGCTTCTGTCACAGGCGAAAGCTTTAACCTGACCGCCGAAGAAATTGCCACTCAAGTGGCAATAAAACTTAAAGCTGAAAAAATTATCGGCTTTAACGAAGTGGGCGGCATAGTGGGTGAAGATGGTGACATTACCGCTGAACTTATGCCTAATTATGCCGAACACTTAATGTGGCAGATGGAGCAAAAAGAATACGCCTGCACCGCCACAGTCGCCTTTTTACACGCAGCTATTACGGCTTGTCGTTCTGGTGTTTCGCGTTGTCACTTAGTCAGCTATAGCGAAAATGGCGCTATGTTGCAGGAGTTGTTCTCCCGTGACGGTATAGGTACCCAGATAGTGACTGAGGCTGCCGAACGTTTGCGTGCAGCCAGTATCACTGACATTGGCGGTATTCTGGATTTGATCCGTCCACTGGAGCAACAAGGGCTTTTGGTGCGTCGCTCGCGTGAACAGCTGGAAATGGAAATTGACCAGTTTGTCGTCATTGAACGGGATGGTTTAATTATTGGCTGTGCCGCGCTTTATCCATTCCCGGAAGAAAACGTCGGTGAATTTGCCTGCTTAGCTGTGCATGAACAGTACCGTGACGCCGACCGTGGCAGTGCTTTGCTGCAAAACATTATTCAGCTGGCACGCCAACGTAAGTATTACCGCTTATTTGCGCTGACCACCCGCAGTATTCACTGGTTCCAGGAGCATGGCTTTGAACTGGTGACGGTGCAGGACTTACCAGAGAAAAAACAACAGCTGTATAACTACCAACGCCGCTCTAAAATTCTGGCTTTGGATTTATAAGGCGTTTTTCTGCTGTATTTGTGTCACCACAGTCCGGGCTAAGGCTCTGGCTGTGGTCCACTTGCCTCCGGACACAGTCAACAATTGCTGTTGCCAATTAAGTGCATACTCCCGACTGGCCGTACTGGCGCTGTCATTGCCACCCAACAGGGGTCGGACTCCGGCAAATGTACTCTCTACATCAGCTGAGCTAAGTTGGCTATCAAAATAGTGGTTATACAGCTTCAGTAAATACGCCTGCTCTTCGTCACTGCAGGCTATAGGCTCTGCCAGACTTTGCCGTACTTCTGTTGTTCCTAATAAAGTTTTACCCTGATAAGGCAATACAAAGACGATACGCCTCTCCCCCGGCACTTCCAGCATATGGCCATACCTACTGATTGCAGGCAGTAGCAAATGACTGCCACGCACCAAATCCAAAGTTTGTTGTAGCGGTAGCTCTGATTGTTCCAAGAGCTGATTACTCCAGGGCCCGGCCACATTCACGACCAGATCAAAGATTTGCCACTCAGCGCTGTTAGCCGCAAATACCCCACCTGTTGCTGTGATTTGACGGACAGGGCAATGCTGGTGAATCTGTACTCCGGCTTTTACAGCTTGCTCCGCCACCCAAAGCCCAAGTTTTCTGTCATCCATCTGGCCATCAAAAAATAAATAGGCCCCTGTCAAACCTTGTGTTTTTAGTTGTGGCGAACAACGTTTTGCCTGCTCTGCGGTTAACCAGCGATGCCTTCCTATACCTTTTTTTCCACTCAGCACATCATAAAGCCACAAGCCAATTTTGATTTGCCAGCGTGGTCTTTGACCCTTTTGATAGATGGGATACAAAAGCGGCAATCTTTTGGTTAAGTGCGGTGCTTTTTTCAGCCACCAGCGTCTTTCCTGCAGGGCTTCATGCACCAGACGAAATTCGCCCTGCTCCAGATAACGTAAACCGCCATGCAGCAGCTTAGAAGAGGATTTGCTGGTCGCCTGCATCAATTCATCGCGTTCAAACAAAGTCACCTGATGGCCAGCCAACGCCAATTGCCAGGCGGATGACAAGCCATTAATACCACCACCTATCACAGCAATTTTCATATCGTTTTCTCTTAAGTCTTTGATCTATCAAAGCAGAATCAAGCGACTTTGTCGAATTGCTTCACGGGTTTCAACTGGCTGGTAAGTAGCAGAGATTGGCCTGAATTCGGGCAGACGGCTGAACCTGTCTCTGTTGAAATAGGCTAAAAAGAAATCAGAGGAGAAACTGATGCTAGAACTCAGACCCAACTGTGAATGTTGTAATGCAGATTTGACACCAGCAGATCAGGCCTACATCTGCTCCTTTGAATGTACTTTTTGTCCGGAGTGTACTGACAAACTGACTGGAATCTGCCCAAACTGTGGCGGAGAATTAGTCAGAATACCGATAAGACCTGAAGCTAAATTAGCAACCAATCCGCCTTCAGCTGTGCGGGTATATAAACCTGATTGCAAAACAAAAACAGTACCTTAGTTCATCAGCGCCATAGCGGTTTGCATTTGCTGTTCAGTTAAGCCTTGATCCTGCATCGATTTGACTAAGTTATTTTTAGAGTCCATCAACCCCCGGCTTAAGGAGCTGATTTCAGCCTGCAGCGCTTTTAGCTTTTCCTGCTTTTCTTCTGCAGGCATCGAGCTGTTGCTCATCAGTTGTTGCAGCTCTTTTTGTTTTTCTTCCAGCTCGTCCTGCTTATCACGAATAGCTTTCAAAGCCTGTTTGACGTTATCCGGTAGCTCGCTCTCGTCAATGTCTTTATCCCTTTCGGCTTTTTTAGATTTTTCTAAGCTCAGTGGGGATAAATCGACATGAATACCGGCTGTAGATCTTGTACTGGCTTTTTCGAAGCGGAAGTTTTTGTCCTCTGCAACAGCAGTGGTCTGAGGCACTACATTTTGAATACCAAGATTGAGCACCTGATTTAAGTCCATTTTTTTCATCAGCTTTGCACCGAAAACAGAGAATCTTTCTGTTATCGGCGCAGGCTGGATAAACTTGAATCTTTAGCGGATTTGACCGTCCCCTATCACAATATATTTTTCTGTGGTCAAAGATTCCAGACCCATAGGGCCGTAGGCATGTAACTTAGAGGTGGAAATACCAATCTCAGCCCCTAACCCCAGCTCGCCACCATCGCTAAAGCGCGACGACGCATTCACCATCACCACAGCGCTGTTAATTTGCTTTAAAAAACGCTGCGCTGTGCTGATATTTTGTGTGCAAATCACTTCGGTATGATCCGAACTATGCTGCTGAATATGCGCAATGGCGGCGTCATAATCAGGCACTATTTTTACTGAAATGGCTAAACGCAAATATTCGGTATCAAACTGCTGAGGTTGTGCCAATACTGCATTGCTGAAATACAAAGCCGACTGTTCGCAGGCAAAGACGTCAACCTGCTCAGAGGCCAATGCGGCGGCAGCCAACGTCAAAAATTGTGGCGCTACAGCTTGATGCACCAGCAAGGTTTCCAGCGAATTACAGGCGCTGGGTCGTTGCACTTTGCCATTGATCAGCAACGCAATAGCTTTCTGCAGATCCGCATCCTGGTCCACATACAAATGACAGACCCCTTTGTAATGCTGGATCACCGGAATTTTGCTGTTGTCGCTGACAAAATGAATTAAGCCTTCACCACCCCGGGGTATCACCAAATCAACACTGTCTTTTTGCTGCAGTAATTCCAGCAATAAAGCCCGATCCGGATCAGGGATCACACTGATGGCGGCCGGGTTCACGCCATGTTTTGCCATAGCGGTATGCAAAGAGTTTGCAATCGCCATGCTGGAATGCAAAGCTTCACGGCCACCACGCAAAATCACTGCATTACCGGACTTTAAACACAAAGCACCAGCATCTGCTGTGACATTAGGCCGGGCTTCGTAAATCATCGCGATGACGCCAAGCGGAATACGCATTTTACCCACCTGAATGCCATTAGGCCGTGGTTTCATCTGACTAATTTGGCCTACAGGGTCTGGCAATGCTGCTATATAACGCACCGCATTGGCTAAGGTTTTAATCCGATCTTCAGTCAAAAGCAGGCGGTCCAACATCGCTTCTGCCAACTGCTTGTCGCGCCCTGCCGCCGTATCTTTAGCATTGCCAGCGAGGATCAAAACGCTATCAGCTTCTAACTGATCAGCCATCGCCAGTAACAGCTGGTTTTTCTCAGTTTCGGATAATTGTGCCAGTTGCAAAGCAGCTTGCTTAGCCTGCTGGCAAATAGCTTTAATATTTACGTTTGTCATACTCAGCCCTCCACCAGCGCTAAATCGTCGCGGTGCACCACCACTTCGCTTGGGCAATAGCCCAAAATACTTTCAATCTGCTGACTGTGTACGCCACGAATTTTGCTCAGCTCTGATTTGCTGTATTGACTGATCCCTTTGGCCAGCTGTTTACCCGCCTCGTCACACAACCAAATTGCATCACCTTTATCAAAATCACCACTGACCGCGCTGATACCTTTTGGCAGCAAAGAAGCGCCCTTATGCAATAAAGCCTGCACAGCGCCGCTGTCGAGCTGCAGCTCGCCACGGGTTTTTAAACTGTGTAACAACCAGTGTTTTTTTGCACTTAAACGTTCCTGCTGTTTATGAAACAGCGTGCCGCAGGCTTTGCCGGCCAGCAGAGCTGCAAAACTATCAGCTTTCTGGCCATTAATAATTAAGGTATCTATGCCCTGCGAAGTGGCTTTGCTGGCCGCCTGCAACTTAGTAGTCATGCCACCTGTGCCTATGGCGTGATGACTGCCACCAGCCATGGCATAAATCTCCGGCGTGATTTGTTGCACTTCAGGGATAAGCAAGGCATTGCTGTCTGAACGTGGGTTAGCTGTGTATAAACCATCCACGTCAGAGCAAATGATTAAGGCATCAGCGTCGACAACAGTTGCCACCAAAGCGGCCAGATTGTCGTTATCGCCCACTTTGAGTTCAGCTGTAGCCACAGTATCATTTTCATTGACGATAGGAAGTACGCCGTGATCGAGCAAAGTACGCAGCGTATTGTGGATATTTAAGTAGCGGTTGCGGTGCTGTAAATCATCATGCGTCAGCAGAATCTGTGCACAGTCAAAATCCAGCAAATTACGCCAGCTTTGCATCATGCGGGTTTGGCCAACAGCAGCCATAGCTTGTTTCACATTAATGGGTAAGGGGTGATGGGCAAAGGGAATAGCAGCACGGCCTGCAGCCACACTACCTGAGGATACCAATACCACTTCAACCCCTTGTTGCCTGCATTCGCTGATAAAGCCAGCAATAGCAAGTAAGTAACGGGTGGAGCAACCTTTTGCTTCCGGTGCAATCAGAGCACTGCCCACTTTCAGCACCAGACGTCGCCACTTTAACCCAACCATAACACCCATTTATCTCCAGTTATTTTTTGACCATCCGAGCATACCTATTTAGACGTATACATGTCTATACCCGTCTTACTTGAAGCTGTAGCTTTGTTGACTACAGGCTTTCGCCCAATCGCATAGGAAAACTATGCTCATGGGTCTCAATCCTTTGTCGCCTCGCTACAACTCCAATTAATTAGGGTATATACCTTCGGACTTACGACCACAGCGGCGTTGACTACGTAATCTCGCCCCAGTCACTTATTTCAGCAGACTAATTTTGCTTACTGGCGAGTATTAGCCTCAATCCATAAACACATAGTGAACTATGCTCCTGGGGTCTCCATCACTTGTCGCCTTGCTGTAGCTGCAATTACTTTGGCGACTCGTTGTGGCCTCAAAATAACGCATAACAACAGTCAATGGCATGTAGCATAAGTAAAAGGTATTTCGGTAAAATCTGACCAATAATGCATTACTTTTTTGTCTTAAGCAGAGCCTGATGTCGCACAACACTATATCCCTGAATCAACAGCGCCAACCTTTGGATCACCTCGACTCTGTCTGGCTGTTTGGTTACGGCTCGCTGATTTATAAAACTGACTTTGACTATTTGGCCGCTAAACCAGCCTGCATTTATGGCTGGGAACGCCGTTTTTGGCAGGGCTCCCATGATCATCGTGGTACGCCTGAGGCGCCTGGACGGGTGTTGACCCTGGTTGAAGCCGTTGGAGCACGTTGCGCCGGCATGGCTTATCAAGTAACACCTGCGACCTTTAAAAATTTGGACCATCGTGAAAAAAATGGTTATTTGCGTATATTTACCCCACTACACTGGCTGAATGAAACAGGCGAAGTGCAAGGGGTTGTGTATGTAGCCAGCGCAGACAATGAGGCTTATTTGGGCCCGGCTACAGACGCAGCTATAGCTGCGCATATAGCTCGCAGCTGCGGTCCAAGTGGTCCCAATAGCGAATACCTGCTTCAACTGGCACAGGCGCTACGCGATATGAATCAGCAAGACGAACATGTGTTTGCGATTGAGCGCGAACTTTTAAAGCTGTGAAAGCAAACCTAATCGCTGCACTATTTCTTCACCAGAATACCGGGGAGCGCCTCTTACTCAGACTCTCCGGCCTTTACAAGCTTCAGCTTTATTCGCCGCCATCCATGGCGATTTCCCTAAAGGGCCAAGGCTCTGTCTTGTTAACCGCTGCGCCGAACAATGTTTTAGTTCAGCGCTAATTCAGTTGAACTGAGGTACAATAGCCGCACAATAATTCAGGAGATTTCCCATGATTGCCAAACAGTTAGGTTTAGTTGCCTTATGCAGCACCTTAGTTTTATCCGGTTGTGCCAGTATGAATATAGCGCCGGAAAATCAAAATACTGCTAAAGGTGCGGCTATTGGTGCCGGTGTGGGTGCTGTGCTGGGTAAAGCCACTGGCAATCATAAAAACAAAAGACTGGCGATAGGTGCCGCCATTGGTGCTTTAGCTGGCGCTGCTGTGGGTCGTTATATGGACCATCAGGAAATGGCGCTGCGTGATCAGTTATCTGGCACTGGTGTCAAAGTGCACCGTGATGGCGATATTTTGCGTTTAGAAATTCCATCGCAAATCACTTTTGCGGTGAATCAGTCGGCTATTCAGCCTCAGTTGTATCCGGTATTAAATGACGTGGCTAAAGTACTGGGTGAATACGACAAAACCCTGCTGGTCATCAGCGGCCATACCGACGATACCGGTGCTTATGACTACAATATGCAGCTGTCAAAAAAACGTGCTGAAAGCGTCAAAGATTATTTAGTAGCGCAGCGTTTAAATCCAATCCGGATTGAAACTCAGGGTTTAGGCCCAAGCTACCCGGCAGTGCCAAACAATTCTGAAAGCAACAGAGCGATGAACCGCCGCGTTGAGATACATATCGAAGCCATCACTCAATAAAATACCCGTCGTTCTTGTCGCTGCAGTTTTGTTGACTGCGCCTCCTCACCCCAGTCACATAGGCAACTATGTTCCTGGGGATTCGTTGACTGCGCGCCGAGCTGCAACATCAATGGCTTAGGCTAAAACGAGAAAGCCAAAGCT
Organism: Rheinheimera sp. KL1; assembly: GCF_001275035.1. Taxonomy (NCBI): domain Bacteria; kingdom Pseudomonadati; phylum Pseudomonadota; class Gammaproteobacteria; order Chromatiales; family Chromatiaceae; genus Rheinheimera; species Rheinheimera sp. KL1. The sequence goes on along the minus strand of NZ_LAMX01000006.1, from coordinate 128,314 downwards.
ATTAAAAATTTAAAACTCCGGCTATGCTGCCGCTGCATTGAATGCAGTAGCAGCATAGCCGGAGTTTTTTTATGGGTTTATTGTGGTTAGTCACGCTAATTTGGGCTTTTAGTTTTTCCTTAATTGGTGAATTTCTATCTGGCCGGGTTGACCCTTATCTGGCCGTCAGCAGCCGTATGCTATTGGCTTTGATCTTGTTCCTGCCCTGGTTACTCAAAAGTACCAGCTCAAAAACTCAGGCTATGGCTCTGGCTGGTATTGGTGCTGTGCAGCTTGGTCTGATGTATCTGCTGCTCTATCATAGTTTTCTGTATTTGAGTGTGGCCGAAGTGCTGTTGTTTACTATTCTGACTCCTGCCTATATCTCAATACTGGATTACTTCTGGCGTTATAAAAAGCTGCATCTGCGCTGGTTAGGCCCTGCCCTGCTGGCTATTTTGGGCGCTTTAGTGATTCGTTATCAAAACCTTAGTACAGACTTCTGGTGGGGTTTATTGCTGATCCAGGCTGCCAATTTATGTTTTGCTTTTGGTCAGGTGGCTTATCGCCAACTGGATTTAGGTTCAGTCGCCACACAACGCTATAACTTTGGCTGGTTTTTTATGGGCGCTGCAATGATCAGCCTGCTGGCAACAGCTCTATTTGCCGACTGGAACAAAATACCAACTACGACTTTGGATTACGGCATTTTAATCTGGCTAGGTCTGGTGGCTTCTGGTTTAGGTTATTGGTTATGGAATGCTGGCGCCAGGCAGGTGAATGCTAACCAGTTGGCAGTGATGAATAACGTGCTGATCCCGGCGGGTTTAGTGGTGAACTTTGTATTCTGGCAGCAGAATGTCAACTGGCTTACGTTAAGCGCTGGTTCGGCGCTGATTTTAGTTTCATTGTTATGGGCCGGGAGGCAAAACACCAACTAAATCAGAGCAACTGCAACACAGACCACTCATGGCTATGGCTCGGCTTTAACCAGCAGCCGTATTTGCCAATGAGTTTTAGTTTTCCACTCCGACATATATACATGCTGCCAAGGCGGCTGCATCCCGGAAAGCTGCTTTAGCACTTCGTCCGCCTTGACTTCAATCGGCAAACGCAGTTGCACCAAACAGATATTATCCCTGCAGCCTGACGCCTCTGCTCTGGCGCCAAACTTGCTCTCCAGGTCAGACAATGCCTGTTCCAAGTTGTGTTCAAGTTGGTTATCTTGCTCATACTGATGAGAATAATGCAGCTGTTCCGCCGCTTCGCGAAAATTTCTGCTTTTGAACAACAATTCTATTTTGGCGCGAGACAATTCTGCATTTGAGCTGATCAGCCTCAAATGCCAGTTTTCTTGCAAATCTAAGGTACAACCCCGACCTTCAAGACATATCGAACTGGCCTGCTCAGGCTCTACCTCTGTAGGTTCTTGCACCGGAGTATCGCTATAAACAACTGCTACGTCCTGGCCCGATGATTCAGGCTCTTTTTCCAACCCCACATGCTGGGTTGTATTTTGAACTCTGGAGATCATCGAAGGCGCTGCTTCTGGTTGCTCCGGCTCAGCACTACCACTGAACCAAAACCAGCCAGCCATCAGTAACAACGCCACTCCACTGAGAAGCCATTTCATTATTCGCCATCCTCCATGAAACACTATTACAGCTACCGAACTTAGAGCTGCCTCCCAAATCTTTCAGGTTAGATCGAAGAAAAAGCCTTCTTTACAAAATTAGGCAAAGCCATAGCAGCCTGATGCACTTCGGCATTGTAGTACTGAGTTTCAAAAGCAGGATTTCGTGCAGCTTCAACACGGAAGCCGTCAAATTTGGCCTCTTTACGGGCTAAAGTACAAGTCCACCAGCCGGATGGATACACCATCTGCGGAAACAGCAGGCTTTGTAAGTCGGCAAAACCAGCGTCTGACATCGCATCACGCATGGCTTTTAAAAGTGGCATATGGATCAATGGCGATTCACTTTGTTGCACTAAGATGCCACCAGGGCGCAGCGCTTTTAAGCAGCTTTCATAAAAGGCGCGGTTAAATAAACCTTCGCCCGGACCTATTGGGTCGGTTGAGTCGACTATTACAACGTCCAAAGATTCTGGCGCTGCATCGCGCATAAACTGAATACCGTCGGCAAATTTTAAGGTAGCGCGTGGGTCGTTATTGGACGCACAAAGCTCTGGAAAGTATTTTTCTGCCATACGGGTGACTTGTTCGTCGATATCAATTTGGGTCACTTGTTCGATATCAGGGTGCTTTAATACTTCACGCAAAGTACCACAGTCACCGCCGCCAATAATCACCACTTGTTTTGGCGCAGGATGAGTAAATAACACAGGGTGGCTTAACATTTCGTGGTACAGGAAATTATCACGCTGCTCAGCATAATAACGCCGTCTATCACCATAAGATTGCCAAAGTGCGTGGTCTCAAACATTTCAATATGTTGAAAAGGCGACTGCACCTCATCCAGTTTTTTTGTGATGGCCAAACCAAAAGCGCTGCCACTGGCTGCAAAAATTTCAGTGAACCATTTGTTGTCGCCCGACATACTAAACCCCTCATAAACAAACTAAGCTAAGTATTTTGCCAGCCAGGGCAGGATGAGACAAACTTTTCATGTTTTTTTCATAGCATTGGCTTTAAAATAGCGCATCATTTTTTTAAGGGCACGACAATGGCAGATTGGGGTATTGAAAAAGCACGATCCATTTATAACGTAGCAGTCTGGAGTGAAGGCTATTTTGATGTAAACAAAAATGGCGATCTGGTGGCCTATCCGGATCAGGATCATAAAAAACCCGGTATTAATTTCCCGGAACTGACTGCCCGCTTTAAAGAGGAAGGCTTAACTCTGCCTGTATTGGTGCGCTTTACCGATATTTTGCAGCACCGTGTTGGCACCTTAATCAACTCCTTTGCTCAGGCCAAACAAGAACGTGAGTATCAGGGCGAATACACAGCTGTTTACCCTATTAAAGTAAACCAGCAATTTTCCGTAGTGAAAAAGCTGGTGAGCCATGACAGCGGCAAAGTAGGTTTAGAAGCAGGTTCCAAACCTGAGTTGATGGCAATTTTAGGTGTCACCGACAAACCTCTGCGCATTGTCTGTAACGGTTACAAAGACTCTGAGTTCCTGCGTTTAGCCACTATTGGCCAGATGATGGGCCATCAGGTTTATGTCGTAGTTGAAAAAATCACTGAATTAAAAACCTTAATCCGTGAAATCGACAGCTTAGGCCAGGCACCTATGATTGGTATCCGTATCAAGCTGAACTCGGTTGGTAAAGGCAAATGGCAAAACACCGGCGGTGAAAAAGGCAAGTTTGGCTTAACTGCCACTCAAGTACTGCAAGCCATCGACATTCTGCGTGACGCCGGCAAACTGGACTTGTTGCAGTTAGTGCATTTCCATATCGGTTCGCAAATCGCCAACATTCGCGATATTCACAACGCTATTCGTGAATGCGCCCGTCACTATGCTGAACTGCGCACTTTAGGTGTGCCTATCACTACGGTAGACGTAGGGGGTGGTTTAGGTGTGGATTACGAAGGTTCAAACTCACGTTCGGCCTGTTCGATGAACTACACCATGCTGGAGTACGCCCGCAACGTGGTGTATGGCTTAAAAGAAGTCTGTGACGAATACGACTTACCGCATCCGAACATTATCACTGAGTCTGGCCGTGCTATGACAGCTCACCACGCCGTGTTAATTACTGATGCTATTGATGTTGAACGCGCTCCAGGCTTAGTCAATATGCCAGAGCCAAGCGAAGACTCACCAGCCGTGATTTGGGCCTTGTGGGATTCGTATAAAAACGTCACACCACGCACAGCGGTCGAAGCCTACCACGATGCAGTGCATTATTTTACCGATGCTCATGCTCAGTATGTGCATGGTTTGCTGACGTTAAAAGACTGGTCTTTGCTTGAGCAAATTTACTTTGCCACCATCAACAAAGTGAAAAACAAGCTGGACTTATCCTCGCGCTCACACCGTGATATTCACGATGAGTTAAACGAGAAATTAGCCGACAAGCTGTTTGTGAACTTCTCGCTGTTCCAGTCTATGCCGGATGCCTGGGGTATTGACCAGTTATTCCCGGTGATGCCACTGGAGCGGATGAATGAGTCACTGGAACACCGCGCTATCATTCAGGACATTACCTGTGACTCAGACGGCGTACTGAAAAGTTATGCGGACGGTAACGGCATTGAATCCAGCTTGCCACTGCCTTCGTACAAAGAAGATTCGCAGTTCCTGTTGGGTATGTTTATGGTCGGCGCTTACCAGGAAATTCTGGGCGACTTGCATAACCTGTTTGGTGACACAGACTCAGTGCATGTTGAACTGGATGACGAAGGCGGTTACCGTCTGACGAATGCCATTAAAGGCGACACAGTGGCCGACGTATTACGTTATGTGCAGTTTGACGCGAAGAAGCTACTTGCCGCGTATCAGAAGCAATTAGCACGGATGGACTTTAGCCCGGAAATGCAGACATCTTATTTAGATGAGCTAAAAGCCGGGGTTTATGGTTACACCTACTTCGAAGATTAAGGTAAACTTGCCACTGATCGGATGAGAGAAAAGCAGGCCCGCCTGCTTTTCTTTTTTAAACTATATCCCAGATAACCACAGGCTCTGCACCTTGGAAAGAGGGAAATAACGAACGAGGTGGTAACTGAATGCTGCACTTTCTACCAGCCCCAATACGTGGCTCGCTTTCTTTTCTGCTGTACTTTATCAACACGATTTTTTGGGCCATTCCTATATTACTTCTGGCCATCATTAAGTTACCTCCTGTCAAACTATGGCAAACCTGGATCACCTATTTACTCGACTTTTGCGCCACCAGTTGGATCAGCCTAAATAACCTAACCAGCCGCACCTTCACCTGTATTCGCTGGGATATCAAAGGCATAGACCATTTAAGTGTCAAAGACTGGTATTTGGTACTGGCCAACCATCAATCTTGGGTTGATATTCTGGTGTTGCAAAAAGTCTTTAACCACAAAGCGCCCTTTTTAAAATTTTTCCTGAAAAAAGAGCTGATTTATGTGCCTGTCATTGGCTTGTGCTGGTGGGCGCTGGATTTTCCTTTTATGCAGCGTTTAACTGCCAAGCAGCTGGCGGAAAAACCGGAACTTAAAGGCACTGATATAGCCACCACTCGTAAAGCCTGCGAAAAATTCCGCTACAAGCCAGTCTCTGTGATGAATTTCCTTGAGGGTACTCGTTTCACTCCACATAAACATGACAAACAACAGTCGCCATTTACTCATCTACTCAAACCTAAAGCGGGTGGAATCTCTTTTGTACTGAACGCTATGGGCGAACACTTGCATAAGCTGCTGGATGTGACCATTTGTTATCCTAAGGGCATCCCAACCTTCTGGGACTATATTTCCGGCAAAGTGCAGGACATTAAAGTACGGGTGCGGGTGTTACCTATAGATCCGAATTTAATTGGCGATTATGAAGACCCGGTATTCAGACAAAGATTCCAGAGCTGGGTCAATCAACTCTGGTTGGATAAAGACGTGTTATTAACAGAGCTGAAACAAGGAGAGCGGAGCTGATGTTGCACTGGTTACCTGTCGTACTCAAAGCCCCTTTGGCATTTTTGCTGTTCAGCTGCAATCTGGCCTTATGGGGCAGTATTGTAACCCTGATTGGTGTAGCCAAATTAGTCTCCCCTCATGCTACAGCGAGAGCCTTCTGGTCTAAACCCGCCCACTGGGCCTACCGGGGTTGGTCGCGTTATAACAAAGCTTTGATGGAGTTATTTAATAAAGTGGAATGGCAAGTCAGCGGTGTAGCTGATTTAAAACAAGACAGCTGGTATTTGCTGATCTCCAATCATAAAAGTTGGTTAGATATTCCGGTCCTGAGTCAGTTTGCATTAAACCGTATTCCGGAGCCTAAGTTCTTTTTAAAAGAAGAGCTGAAATGGGTGCCTTTTATTGGTTCAGGCTCCTGGGCTTTAGATATGCCTTTTATGAAGCGCTACAGCCAGGCACAAGTCGCGAAGAAGCCGGAACTCAAAGGGAAGGATATAGAAACCACCCGTAAATCCTGCGAAAAGTTCAAAGACACCCCAACCACCATTATTAACTTTGTCGAAGGCACCCGCTTTACCGAACAAAAACACAAGCAAAAGCGTAGTCCATTCCGGCATTTACTGCCGCCTAAAGCAGGTGGTATCGCTTTTACCCTCGCCAGCATGGGGCAGCAGTTTCATTCAGTACTGGATGTGACCATTTTATACCCTGACAATCCGGGTCATGTCGCTTTGGATATGCTATGTGGTCGGTTAAAACGTGTGGTGGTACTGGTAGAAATTCTGCCTGTCGATCATCAGATTATCGGCGATTATTTTAACGACGAGGGCTTCAGAATCAACTTTCAAAACTGGCTGAATCAACGCTGGCTGAAAAAAGATCAGGTGATTAGCGCTTACCATCAGCCGCAGGCTGCCAGAGCGGAAAACGCCTTATGTTAGATCTGTATTTACAGCAGGCTGCCAGCTACTTTGGCTTGAATTTAGCTCCGGAGCATATTTTGATGTTAGCGGTCAGAGTGCTACTGGCCATAGTGTTACTTAGCTTGCTGTTTACATTGGCTCGGCGTTATTTGTTACCCGCTATCGCCCATCTGCTGGATAAAGTCGATGGAGACTTACAACATCAAACTGAAAAACAACGACTACAGCTGGCCAGTCATCTGGCACATTTAGTGCCCGCAGTAGTGTTGATAAGCTCAGCCGAACAATTTTTCCAGCACTGGCCTGATTTCAAATCCACGGTGCATTTAGGTTTGTGGATCTATCTGTACTGCTTTGCTGGTCTGGCTTTTGCTGCCCTGATTAATTTTGCGACCACTATCTACAGTGCGGTGGATCGTCAAAGTAATGTGCCTTACCTTGGCCTGGCGCAGGTGCTCAAATTACTCGACTTTATTGTCGTAAGTATATTGATCCTCAGCACTTTACTCGGCAAATCCCCTGTCTATTTACTCAGTGGCTTAGGTGCTTTAACTGCCGTGTTATTGCTGGTGTTTAAAGACACTATTTTAGGTTTAGTCGCCAGTATTCAGTTAGCCACCAATAAAATGGTCGCAACGGGTGACTGGATTGAAATGCCCAAATACGGTGCAGATGGTGCTGTTATTGAAGTCGCGCTAACCACGGTCAAAGTACAGAACTGGGATAATACCATCACTACTATTCCGACCTATGCGCTAATTTCAGACTCCTTTAAAAACTGGCGTGGCATGCAGCAATCCGGTGGACGCCGTATTAAAAGAGCCATCAAAATTGATATTCACAGCATAGGTTTTCTGGATGAGGCAGAAAAGCAGCAATTAATGCAGCACACTGTACTACAACCTTTTCTGACAACAGATATAGCCAAAGAGTTATTACAACAGCCTCACCTGACCAATCTGAAACTATTTCGTTATTACGCCAAGTGGATGCTGCAACACAACCCACATATTAATCAGAATATGACCCTGATGGTGCGTCAGCTGGAGTCTAACGAAGTAGGTTTACCTCTGGAAATTTATTGTTTTAGTGCTGATAAAGTCTGGGCGAACTACGAACAAATTCAGGCTGAAATTTTCGAAACTTTATTTGCAACTTTACCTTTGTTCACATTAAGTACTTTCCAGCGGTTGGGTGGCCGGCAAGAGCTTTAGCTTTTGCTGGCACTAATCATCAGATTACGAGGGGTGAGTTGGTAGTCGCAGAATTGTTTCACTTGCACCTTGTAGCCTTGTTGCTCTAAAAACAAGGCTCTGTCCAGCACCAGCCACTGCTCCAGTAAAGGCCGGAATAAAGAGCGTACCAGCTGCATTTTCTTCACTAACGCATGCCGTTGCTGCCCAAGCAGCAGATAATACTGCCAGTTTGTATCCTCCGGAATTTGCCACTGATGCTGTGAAGCAGCCCAATACGCAAAAGCACTAAATTCGCCGCTAAACCAATGTTTAGGCACAGAAGATAAAGGCCGGTAGTCTTTTACCTTTTGCACCGCCTGATATAACTCCTGATAAGCCAGACGCCATAGCACTTCGGTCTGGCGCAAGCGTGTTACCCGCTCTCCAGCTGTGACCTGCGCCTGCACAGCGAGTTTCAGCTCATCCCGGCTCAATGGCCCCAAACGACTTTGCTGCGCCTGGATAGATAAAGCCTGATACTGCTCAGTCGCTACTAAATGGTAACAACAAGGCACTATATCTAGTTGGGTCGTACCCACACGGCTGGCCTGTTGCAATAAGCGAATGTGCAAATCGCCACAAGCATGCAAAGCTACCACCTGCTGGTCAGTATTGAGGTGTTTTGCAGTCTCCTCAACTAACACATCTGCCTGAATAAAATGCTGTGACAGCTTAAGTTGTTTAGCCAGCAATTGTCCTTCAGCACAAAGGACGTCCTGCCATTCCAGACTGGTGACTTTGCGCTCCTGGCTAAAACAAAGCCAGCGTCCAAGATGGCCTTTACCGGCACACCATTCCAGTACAGGTAAGTCCCCCTGTTGCATCTGCGTGGCAAAAGCCTGAATTTGTTCTAATTTCCGCCCTTTAATATCACGACTAAACCAGAATGGTAGTTCAGTGTGTATCGGCCCTGTGTTATTAAAACTTGTCCGCTCAAAATCACTGATTTGATTTAACTCTGGGAAAAATGCCGAAAAATAGTCGCGCCTATAGCTTTCATCCAGCTCCAACCGCTCATTCTGCTCAGTCCCAAGTTGTTGTAAAGCGGCAGCTAACGCAGTTTGGGCCCAGGGTAACTCAGAGAAATGGAATGGGCTAAAGCGCCAGAAAGCTTGATAGCGGGCTAACAATAAATCCAATTGCAAAAACTGTTCAGACAAAAGCCGGGACATAAACAAGACGACACCAAAGCAAGAAAACTAGCGCTACTATAGCATCCAATACTTCAAAAGCTGTGAGGCTCTGCCACGGAAATATTTCCGGAACAGTCAGTGTCTGCATCTGGCACAGCCATAAAAAATAATGCACACTCAATTACATCAGTATGGTTCGATGAAAGAGAGATTGCGGTGACAGAACTTAAACGTATTATGCATGTAGAAGACGACCCGTCCATCCAGGCTGTGGCTAAAGTGGCTTTGGAAGTGGTGGGTGGCTTTACTGTAGAAACCTGTAGCGGTGGCGAAGAGGCGTTAAAGAGCTTCCATGCCTTTGCACCACAACTGATCTTACTGGATGTGATGATGCCAGGTATGGATGGCCCCAGCACTTTAAAAAAGATGCAGTCTGACTTTGATTTAAGCGCTATCCCTGTAGTCTTTATGACCGCCAAAGTACAAGCCAATGAGATTGAATCCTACAAAGCTTTAGGCGCTGCCGATGTGGTGGTGAAGCCTTTTGACCCTATGACCTTGTCTGATCAAATCCGCGAGATCTGGCAAAAGCTACAGTGACGAAAAAGTTCAGAGCCTGAGCTCTGACCTTTTATTGTGTATCTACATCCTGTCGCTGCTGTTCGACCTGTTCAAATAGCTGCTGTAATTCCTGCTCATACTGCTGCATATCTTTGCCCTTGCCCAGATAAAAAGACAGAGGCAATAAACGTGAATCGTATTGCAAGCTACGGTCAAAAGGTGAAGGCGGTGTCAGTAAACCAGCCCACTGCCCTGATGTGGCCAACAACGCGACAACCACAGCGACTGCAGCCTGAGCTTTGACCGGCCAATGAGTCGCCAGCCATAAATTGCCACAAAATAACGCAACTAAAATCAGGGTATAACCCGTGACTTCAGTGATCTGCGCTACTACAGAACTATCCAGATTAAAACCCAGCCAATAACAAAAAATGCCCCACACCGCACTGGATGCCAGCGCGGCATAAGTCAGGCTAAGTTGGGGTAAAAAATGACTTTCCTGCTGGTTGAATCTGCCCCAGAGTGCAAGAATGGCTGGCCAGATACAAAACATCAGCAAGGTTTTTGGCAGTTCCAGTAACCTTACTGTCCATAAATGCTCCAGCTGTTTTGGCAGTGTCAGCCAGATTTCAACCATCTGATCTACCGCCAGGATCAAAGCAAATAACAGAATAAAAGCCCAGTGCCCCATAGCCTGCAGTTTTTGCCCCACAGCGCTAAAAGGCAAAGTAGCCGGCACAGGATGGGCATCGTCATACAGACGAAGCGCCTGTTCACCTAACCAGCAAACTTCACCGGAACGCAGTGGCTCTTTTGCCAGCACTGCTTTACGGTCTGATACAAAACTGCCATTGACTGAACTTAAGTCCTCCAGCCACCACTGCCCCGCCTGATCTTGCTGCAATGTGGCGTGATAAGGGCAGACATGCTTGTTAAACAGAATCACATCATTATCAAAGGCCCGACCTAGTTTGACCTGTTGTTGTAAAAATTTATGCCGTTCTATGACTTTTTGCTGCTTGTTCAGTACTTCCACTATTACTGCCATACCACAGCTCCAATAAACTTATGACTAAACTCCAGCGCCATTTTTTGATCCACACCTGCTAAGGTAAAGTGACTGATCACCCCTTGTTGCTGATGGTCTAAAGAAGCAGAAATATAAGCCACATCAAAAAGTTGCGGATAGTTTCGGTAAGCTCTTAAACAAAAAACCGCTTTAGCATGCTGCCCCTCTGCCGGGCTGAGCAACTGATTCTGGCAGGAATAGGCGGTCACATCGTCTTCGCCTGCACTGTTATCTGCGTTCATTTGGTTGATGCTTTGCTGATAACGGCGGAAAAACTGCAATGGATGCAAATCTTTGCCCTGCAACCATTCAAACTGCATTTCAATGCGGCCAGTACTGAACTCAGATGATAAAAAGATTTCTTCCGGTTGATTACAAAAGGCATTCACTCGTTTGACATCATCTTTGTCTTTTTCCACATTGGATGTGCCCCAACAGCGGATAAAAGGCACTATTTCGTCCGGTACTGTGGCAGGACCAAAGCTTTTAAGCTGCCAATTGGCGTTCAGGATTTGCTGAAACATGTCCTGCTGGTTGCTGACCAGTTGCTGCTGAATATCCTGTTTTAAATCAGCCACAGCTTGTTTCGTTAGTAGCTTTTGCAAGGCGGCGGCTGGAACTAAAAACCCTAAACCATTGCCAGCAGATGCGACATTAACACCTATCACTTCACCTGCTTCATTCACTGCAGGACCGCCGCTCATGCCGCTGTTAATAGCGCCGGTAAAATGAATACGAGGGTAAAAACTATGTTTTTGTAAGCCGTTGTAAGTCCCTGGCACCACGATTAAACCTAAATCGTGTGGGTTACCCAAAGAATACACTTCAGCCCCCTGCACAGGCGCTTGCTGTTGCAACTGAAAACTTTTGGCTGCTGTGTAGTCAGTTTTTAGCAAAGCCAAATCGTTGACCACATCCACGGCGACAATCTCCAACTTACCCTTTTGCTGGTTTTGCGCCAGAAACTCCAGTTGGTATTTTTGCGGGAATAACACAGCTTCAGACACTACATGGTAATTGGTGACGACCAGATTAGGTTCGGCCAGTAAAAAACCACTGCCGATGGCCGACTTCGCTCCCGAAGCGTGCTCAAGCACCTTAATTTGCAACAAGGCATCGGCATAATCGGCAAATACTTTTTCCGCAACAGCAGCGCTGTAACCAGGGGCTGAGCAACAGCACAGAACCAGCAGCAAGCTGGTCCATGTTTTTGCAGCATAGGAAGTCCTTTTAAATCAGGAATTAATACAACAGGCTATAGAGTTTACGTCTGTAGCTGGACGCTAAAGACTCACCTTTGGGTAAAGTGGCCAGAATATCCAGATAGAGTTTTTTCGCCTCACCAAAGTTCAGATCCTGCTTCAATATTTCAAACAGCAAGGCCAAGGCCTCAGCCGAACGTTGTACCTGATGGTACTGCACCGCCAGCTGTTGTTGCAGTTCTTTATTATCAGGGTCTGTGGCTAGCGCCTGCTCCAGCGCTTTGATTTCAGGGCTGTCAGCCGCTTGCTGCGCCAATTCCAAACGCGCTTTGACACTGTGATACAGCGCATCCTGATCTGCCATCAATATGGTCGACAGTGCTTTTTCAGCAGCCTCTAACTGGCCCAGTTCCACTTGCACTAACGCCAGTTGTAAGCGGATATCTACCCGTTCCGAGGCAAGTTCATTGGCTTGTTTAAGCAAAGGGTAAGCTTCAGTCCAGTTTTGTTGTTCCAACAAAGGCAGAGCCTGTTGTAGCAATTGATCTTCAGGCTTAGGTAAGAAAGCACTTAAACGCTGCAAAATGGCTTGTTCAGGCTCTTCACCAGCAAAACCATCCACCGGCTGACCTTCTTTAATAAAAAGCACAGTCGGCACTGAACGTACCCCAAAGTGCGCTGCAAGTTGCTGTTCCTGATCACAATCCACTACAGCCAACGTCAGTGCATCCGGATAGCTTTGGGCAATGCGCTGCAATACAGGGCCTAAATTTAAGCAAGCCGGGCTACGCTCAGAATAAAAATAAAACAGCACAGGCTGGGCAAAAGAAAGCTCTAATAATTCACGAACATTTTCTATAGTAACGGGCTTGATATTAGCGGACACAACTCACCTATTTTATTCACACCGGACAGCTCCGGTTTTATGGAATGCTTTGCACCACTATGTGGCCGGGGCATTAGATTTGCAAGTCGGGGGAGAGCATTGTTTATATGAGGCTATGCTGCCTTTAAATGTCGTTTATCTAATTCGCCCCAACATTCAAATTTATTCCGAGGATTTTGCATTCTCAGCCCTCACTCCAACAGGCAATCATCGCTGCGCTGCTGCAGCAAGACTTTTTTGGTCAGACCAGAAAAAGCGTTATTCGTCGCCATCCATGGCGCTCACCCTCCGGGCCATCGTCGCTGCGCTCCAATGTTCACAAAACGGCAGGATAGCCGTTTTGCACAGCTTCAGCTGCCGGAGGCGAACATCAGGGACGATGTGAGTGAAAAACATTCCTGATGTTTTTGTATTCGCCGCTATCCATGGCGCTCACCCTAGCGGGCCAATGCTTCGCATTGTTCAAAATCTTTCCCGAAGATTTTGTCGACTTTCGCCGATTATTCCCTTAAATTAGCCATCAAGCCTGCTAAATAATAAAAGACCAACGAGTCACTAACCAGGCCTGATTAGTTTGTTTGACAGACCCCTTACTCTGTCCGTCCACGTAAAAGAAAAATTAATGCTGTTCTGCGTAAGCGGAGCGGTGATTTTTGCTTTAAGCCTTATTGCGCCCGCAACAGGGTTTAAAGTTCGCACGTGCAAACTATGAGACCTGAACAATGACAAGCCAAAACACCCAACCAGAACTGCTGTCTGGTGGAGCCATGCTGATCCGCGCCTTAGCTGACGAGGGCGTAGAGTATGTCTATGGTTACCCCGGCGGTGCCGTGTTACACATTTACGATGCGATGTTTCAACAGCATCAGGTGAAACACGTGCTGGTCCGCCATGAGCAAGCCGCGACCCATATGGCGGACGCCTACGCAAGAGCAAGCGGCAAAGCAGGTGTAGTGCTCGTTACCTCCGGCCCTGGTGCTACTAATGCGGTTACTGGCATAGCCACTGCTTATATGGATTCTATTCCTATGGTGGTGATCTGTGGTCAGGTGATGAGTCACCTGATTGGCGATGATGCCTTTCAGGAAACCGATATGCTGGGCATTTCCCGCCCTATCGTGAAACATAATATGTCGGTGCGCCGCCCCGAAGATATTCCGTATTTAGTCAAAAAAGCCTTTTATATAGCGCAAAGTGGCAGGCCAGGCCCTGTGGTATTGGATATTCCAAAGGATATGACGATACCAAGCCAGAAGTTCCCATACGAGTATCCAAAAGAAATCAAACTGCGCTCTTATAACCCAAACGCGAAAGGCCATCCGGGCCAGATTAAAAAAGCCCTGACCACTTTATTAGCCGCGAAAAAACCTGTGCTTTATGCAGGCGGTGGCGTGATTTTAGGTCAGGCCTCAGATGAGCTGACTCTGTTAGCCCGCAAGCTGAATTTACCAGTCACCAATACCTTAATGGGTTTGGGTGCTTATCCTGCGTCCGATCCACAGTTTATTGGCATGTTGGGCATGCACGGTAGTTATGAGGCCAATCAGGTGATGCATAACGCCGATGTGATTTTTGCCGTAGGCGCACGTTTTGACGATCGTGTGACTAACGCCACCAAAAAGTTCTGCCCTAACGCGACCATTATTCATATCGACATTGACCCGGCCAGTATTTCCAAAACCATCAATGCGCATATTCCTATTGTGGGTTTAGTGAAGCCTGTATTGCAGGAAATGCTGCATCAACTGGAGAAAAACCAGGGCGAATTGGATCAAGACGCTTTAGGTCAGTGGTGGCAACAAATCAAACAATGGCGTGAAGTGCATGGTGGCCGTTATGACAGCAGCGCATCGCATTTAAAACCTCAGGCTGTGATTGAAGCTGTGCACCGTCATACTAAAGGCGACGCTTATGTCACGTCCGACGTAGGCCAGCACCAGATGTTTGCCGCTCAGTACTACAAGTTTGATAAACCCAATCGCTGGATCAACTCAGGTGGCCTCGGCACTATGGGCTTTGGTTTACCTGCCGCTATGGGCGTCAAACTGCATTACCCTGAAGCTGAAGTAGTCTGCGTCACAGGCGAAGGCTCTATTCAGATGAATATTCAGGAGCTGTCGACCTGTAAACAATATGGCTTGAATGTAAAAATCATCAACCTGAATAACGGTTATTTAGGCATGGTCAAACAGTGGCAGGACATGAACTACGACAGCCGCTACTCCAGCTCTTACATGGATTCCTTGCCTGATTTTGTCAAACTGGCCGAAGCTTATGGCCATGTGGGTATTCGTGTCACCAAAGCTGAAGAGTTAGAGCCTGCGTTAGAGCGCGCTTTTGCCCTAAAAGACAAGCTGGTGTTTTTAGATATTCATGTCGACCCGACCGAGCATGTCTATCCAATGCAAATACCAGGTGGTGCTATGAATGAAATGTTTTTAAGCAAAACGGAGCGGACTTAAAATGCGGCATATTTTATCTGTATTGCTGGAAAACGAGTCCGGCGCTTTAGCCCGTGTGGTGGGTTTATTTGCTCAGCGCGGTTACAACATTGACTCGCTCACTGTCGCGGCAACAGAAGACCCGACCATCTCGCGTCTGACGCTGGTGACCCGCGGTGATGATCAGGTGATAGAACAAATTACCAAGCAGCTGCATAAGCTAATTGAAGTAGTGAAATTGACTGATTTAAGTGAATCTGCTCATATCGAACGTGAGCTAATGATGGTCAAAGTCAAAACCACAGCTGAACAACGCGAAGAAGTAAAACGTTGCGCAGATATCTTCCGTGGCCAGATTATTGATATCACAGCAAATACCTACACCATTCAGGTAGTAGGCACTTCGGACAAACTGGAAGCTTTTATTCAGGCGTTAAACGGCACGCAAATACTGGAAACAGTCCGCAGTGGTGTGTCTGGCATATCCCGCGGTGAACGGACTTTGAGTTTGTAATAACCCTGGTTTTAATTCGATGAATAAAGCGGACCGAAGTCCGCTTTATTATTTTAATGCTCTAGCTTTGGTTTTCACTTGCAACCTGCGCTGATACAGGGCTTTTATCCAGTACTTGCTTTTTCATATGCCGGCCATACACCAGCTCAAACAGTGGTGTGGCCATCAGTGTGGTCACTATCGCCATCAGCACCATTATGGAGAACAACGCAGGTTCTATCACGCCAAACTTCAGCGCTATATTGATAATAATCAGCTCCATCAGGCCACGGGCATTCATTAAAGCACCAACAGCCATAGCGGTTCTATTGTCGCTACCAGTGAGACGGGCCGCGGCCCAGCAGGCTATGCCTTTAGCAAAAACTGAAGCAGCCAATATCACCAGAGCAACAGACATCACTTCCCAATCAGCCAATATAGTCAGCTGGGTTTTTAAGCCTGAGTAGGTGAAAAACATCGGTAATAAGACAAAAATGGTGATTTTTTCTAAACGTTTACGTAAGTGCTCCACTATGGCACCACGGGGCATGGCGATACCTAAAATAAAACCACCAAAAACAGCATGCAGGCCAACCCATTCCATCGAATAGGCAGAGATAGCAAAAAGTACTAGCAGGAAAGCAAACTGCCCCCAGCTTATTTCGCCTTTGGCTTCAATCCTGTCGGCCAGAGGCTGCAACCAGCCCGTGACTTTGGTAAACATTAAACTGGCGTACGCCACACCGCCCACGACAGCTTTGACCGCTAACAAAGCACCACCACCAAAACTAGCCAGCACCACAGCCATTACAGTCCAGGCCGCGGCATCATCTATAGCACCGGCCGCCAGTGCCAGAGCACCCAACGAAGTACCAGATAAACCCCGCTCGTAAATAATTCGGGCCAACATAGGGAAAGCGGTAATAGCTATAGCAGCCCCTAAAAACAATGCTGCATTGCCGTAAGAAATATCTGCGGCAAATAGGCCTGGCATGTCCAGCAGCCAAATACATAACAAAGCTGCAACAGTAAAAGGCACCAGCATACCAGCCAAAGAAACTGCAATAGCACTGCGGGCCTGTTGTTTAAACAAGCCGGTATTAAATTCCAGCCCGACTAAAAACATATACAAACCTACGCCTACCTGAGCGCCAAAATACAGCACAGGCATAGTGTCGGCAGGGAATATCTGTTGTTGAATATCTGGCCAGAACAAGCCAAATAACGAAGGACCTAACACCACGCCCGCTATCATCTCGCCAACTACTTTCGGCTGACCAATAAAACGCGCCAGATAACCGAAAAGTTGCGCCGCGACCAAAATAACAGCCAGTTGCAACAAAAAGGTGCCCACAAATTCCAATGAATTCATCATTTATACTTCTATTATCGTTGATGTATAGGTTGTTGTTTTATCGGGGAAAAGGTTGTGTTCTGTTGCCTTGCTGCCAGTTTAAACCGGTCTCTGAATTCGAGACTACAGAGCGGTTTAAACCAGCGCAAGCAGATTTGTGTAAATACAGCTTAAGCGAATGATTGTATGGGCATTTTATTTATTCAGGTTATTTACTCAGGTACCACCAGATAAACAGCAACGCAAAACCAAATAAATAAGTTAACCCTAGCCAGGATAGCAAGCGGATCCAAGGTTGCATCAGATGCTTCTGCTGACCCCGCATCAGACGATAATTCAGCCAGGCAAAGACCGGAGTCGTGACAAAAGCCAGACTCATGGCAAAAGTAAGCATAGGGCCAAGCGTAGATTTAAAAAACAAAATTACCGCCATACCAGAAGCAGCCTGCGCCAGCAGCCAGTAGTTGTAGCTATGTTTTCGTTCTGCTTTTTGCCAGCCTAAAAGTTGAAAGGATTCATTGATAGTACGGGCATAACCATCCAGCACCGTCAGCGTAGTACCAAACATACAAAGAAAAGCGACCAAAGCCACTAACAGCTTTGACCAATCACCTATAGTGCTGGCATACATGGAAACAAACTGGT
The DNA here is from genome assembly GCF_001275035.1 of Rheinheimera sp. KL1. NCBI lineage: Bacteria > Pseudomonadati > Pseudomonadota > Gammaproteobacteria > Chromatiales > Chromatiaceae > Rheinheimera > Rheinheimera sp. KL1. The sequence continues at coordinate 110,818 of NZ_LAMX01000006.1, read as the reverse complement.
TGGTGTACGCAGCGCCTGCTAATTCAACTTTCTGATCCGAGCCATATTGCACCAAAGCACCTAAAGCCAGAAATACCAATGCCAGTGCTGTCGTGCTCCAGTAGCCTAAGTTAAAGTCAAATAAACCATCTTGTGTATTCACCGGCGTATGCTGCTGCTTGGCTTTGAGCCACAACGAGTTAATAGCGGAAATTTCAATAGGAGCAGGCATCCAGCCCATCAGCGCTACTAAAAAGCCCAAATACATCAACTGCCATGGTGAAGGGCCGACAAAATCTGCTGCCGCCGTTGGACCTTTGTTAAAGGCGATGATAGCCGCAGCCACTGTAGTGATCGTTAGCAATACCATCACCCATTTGGAAACCTTATCGAGTAACTTGTATTGACCTGCTAATAAAATCAGCAAACATACCGCTAACAAAATCAAACAAAGCAGAGTCAGAGATAACTGCACCGGCATAAAAAACTGCAGCAAACTAGCGGTCAGTAGCAACACGCCAGCTGTATTAACCACAGCAGCTATTAAATTCAGCCAGACAAAACTTAATAAATAATCCCGGCCTTGTTTTTGATACCCCTCAAGCAAGGTTTCACCACTGTGCAGACTGTACTCCACTCCAAAACGGAAAAAGGGGTACTTCAACACGTTCACCAGCAAAATCAGCACTGCCAGTTGCCAGCCAAATAAAGCTCCAGCCTGAGTGGAAGCCACTATATGTGAGCCACCAATAGCAGCAGTAGCCAATAAAATTCCTGGCCCTAAGGCTTTTAGCCTGCTGTGCCAGTTCGACGAATATCCCTGTTGCATAAGTTTTTGTTTTTATATTTAAAAAGTCGTGGCCCAGCTTAGCCAAAGCCAAAGTGGAACACCATCAGACTCACGGAAAAAATTCAGAGGTCGGTCCTTCGGCTTGCCGCTTTGTCTATGCTCTGGCATGCTGCGCCCTTAGATACATATGCTTGGGAAAATACCGAATGAGTCAGGAACCCTTAGTCGATCAGGAAATTATTTTTGAAGTGCTGGAAAATCAGCTAGCCGACAATAATCCAAAACAAGTGAAAGAAACCCTGATGCGTCTCTGCATGACAGGCCACAGCAGGGAAGATGCTTTGGAACTGATGGCCTGCGCCTTGGCACCAGAAATGGAAGCCGTGATTGAACGTAATGAAACGTTCAATTTGCAGCGTTATATCGAACATCTGGCGTTATTACCGGAAATGCCCTGGGTGACAGAATAAGCTGGCTTAGTACAGGCAGAACGCTGGACGGGCGGGGAAAAACCCGCGCTGCTGCAGCGCCAAGGACGCAGCATAAAATCCAAAGGCATTGGGGGTGCAGCAAGGCGACAAGCGAGTAAATCCCCATGAACATAGTTGTCCTATGTGATTGGGGTGAATTCTTTATTGTAAGAGCAGGCAGTCAACGCCGCTGCAGCGCCAAGGACACAGGATGTTCAGAAATAGATTATCATCTCGGCAGCCTCACACCGACAATCAAAACCGCAACGCACGCATTCATAACCGTTGTGGCTGTCTTGCCGCCATTTATCCGGATGAATTTTTACCAACTGACCACCTTGTTTGGTGAAATACTTGACAGCGGCATTACCCGGACTTTGTCTCCATAAATGCGCCACTCCTGCTTTTGCTCCTTGCTGTTTCAGCGCAGTGATAGAGCGGTTCATCAGTTCACCGCCAATACCCCGCCCTTGCCAAAGTGGCGCTATGGTATTGCATTTAAAGTAGCTGGTATCAGCTATAGCGGTTTGCCAAAGATCAGTGCTGCACCACAGATCAGGTTGCCATTGCCCTGCTGCCCAGCATAAACGAAACCCCACAAGTTGCTGATCAGCATAGGCCACGAAGCTGGCATCTATGCCTTTTTTGATACTTAACTGATGGTAATAAGCCAGCGACTGAGCATCCAGATAGCCATCACCATGTACCTGATTGGCTAATTGCAACAAGGCCACGTAATCCTGCAACTGCAGCTGGCGGTACTCAATAGCGCTGGAAAACATAAAACACTCTTGGTTTTTTCTATAGTTCTTGCCATGATCGCCAAAATGCTCATCCAATACAACTAAAAGGAAAAACGGATGTACGACCCGCTGCTAGACCCCCATCCAGGCCAGGGCCAACCTTACCCGAACAGTTATTGGGCTGCTCATTCAGGCACAGCTCCTGCGGATGATGGTCAGTTAAAACAGGATTTATCTGTTGACGTGGCCATTATTGGTGCTGGTTATACCGGCTTGTCCTGTGCTTATCATCTGGCGACCGGGCATAATGTCAAAGCAGTGGTGCTGGAAGCCAATCAAACCGCTTGGGGCTGCAGCGGTCGTAATGCAGGTTTTGTACTGAAATCTTCGGGTCGAAAACCTTATTCAGTGATGCGGGCTCAGTATGGCGAAGCCGCTATGCATGGTATTTACCGGGAATTTTGTGAAGGTCTTGAAACCGTCAAATCACTGATCGCTACAGGCATAGATTGCGACCAGCAGGAAGCAGGTTATCTGCGAATGGCACACAAGCCCTCTATGGTAAAAACTCTGCAGCAACAAGCCAGCTTATTACAAAAAGAGTTTGGTTATCAGGTGGAGTTGTTCAGCCGTGATGAACTGCACCAGAAATTTGTCGCAGACCAACATGCATACGCCGCCTTACGTTTTTATGATGGTTTTGGGGTGAACCCACTGAAACTGGCCTGGGGTTATCAACAACTAGCGCGACAAGCCGGAGCTAAGATTTATAGCGCCAGCCCTGTCACCGATTGGCAACAGCAGGGTGAGCAGCAGTTGCTGATCACGCCACAAGGCTTAGTGCGGGCCAAAAAAGTAGTGATCGCCAGTAATGGTTACACACCCAAACTGTTGCACAGTGGCGTGCAGTCCCGCACTTTGCCTGTGTTATCACAAATTATTGTCACTGAACCTTTGTCTGAAGCTCAACTGGCGGCCTGCAACTTTTTAACCTCGCAGGTGATTATGGATACCAGAGCACTGAAGTATTACTACCGCAAGCTGCCGGATAACAGAATTTTGTTTGGTGGTCGTGGCGCTATTACAGGCCAGGGCGCTGAAGATCCTTATTTTGCGAAACGTCTGCTGGAAGTACTTAAACTCAGCTTTCCGGCTTTGCAATCGCTGCGTTATGAGTACAGTTGGTCAGGCTGGATTTGCATGACGCTGGACGATATCCCCCATTTGGCACAGGCCGATGATAAAGGCAATGTGCTGTACAGCATGGGGTACTGTGGCAGCGGCCTGACCTTTTCAGTGCAGGCTGGTAAACGTTTGGCAGAAGGTTTAATGGGTATCGCTTTGCCGCAAATCCCGCTGTATCAGACTGCTTTGCCAAAATTCCCGCTACCTGCACTGCGACGTTTAGGACAATGGGGTTATTTTCACTACGGTATGGTAAAAGATCGCTGGTTTTGATGGCCCACGCAGCAAGTGTTTGGGGTAATTCAGCAGACTGAGGTAAACTAAGCGCCATATCTGGCGTGAGAAAAGAAATCATGAGTTCAAGCAAAGCGTTAAAAAAGAAGATCAGTAAAAGAGCTAAACAAAAGAAAAATATTCTGGTGAAAAACTCTATCCGCCTGAAGCAAAAGGCGGAGGAAGCTCAGGCCGCCTCAACGGAGGCTACAACTGTGGAGCCTGCAGTTGCTGATTTACATCCGAAAAATACTTCAGCTGCAGCTGAGTAAAAACAGGCTCTTGCTGTACTTCAGCCAGAGCCTTATTAAATTTGTTTCTTAATCTCTCATTTTTAAAAGCAGCACTATATAAGCTGGCTGGAAATACAGCAGCTATATCAAAAGGTTGCATACTCTGCCCTGCTTCTTTGGCGTAATAATAAAAGATGTTTCTGTCCATCACCACCACTCGCAACGCTCCAGTAATAACATTTGTAGCTGCTGACTTTGGTTGGCTACTTCCTGATAATTTGCCATAAAAGGCACCAGTTGCTGGTATTCCGGGCCCAGCAGGATACGGGCATTGTGAAAAGCGACCACAGAATAAGGTTTTAGCTGCGCTAATTGATGCAGTTGTAAGCTTTTTGAGGCAAGACTAGCCGCAACATTCTGATAACGAATATAGGGTTGTGAGTAATACAACTGTGGCTGTGCTTGATCAGGTTTTTGTAACGTGGCGATGTCTGCTTTGCCATCCAACATCAGATCTTTGATTCGGGCATTAGGCACATGTAAAAACACTGCGTCATAACCCATTTTTTTCGTCAGTAAACGTAGTAAATCCAGTTCGTAACCAGAGCTATCGTTCAAATCTATATAAGGAGGTTTATCCAGTCCTACCAGTATGGTCAGTTCAGTCTTAGCTTGCAGACTAAAACTAAAGGCGATACATAAAAACAACAACCATCTCATGCGTATACCTCTATGCCAACCGGAAGAAAGTCTTTAATCTGAATCAAATGTTCCTTAGCCATCAAAGGCAATCTTAATGTCAGAATCAGTTGCAGTCAGGCACTACCCCCAAGAACAGCGGTTTGTAATTCAGTGGGTCAATGAACAAGCGGAACTTTTATATAGCCTTGACCTAAATAGCCGGAAAATCAACTTTTACCGCACTTATGTTCCGGAAAGTGCCAGAGGGCAAGGTTTGGCCCGAAAATTGGTTGAGACTGGTCTGCAATGGGCTACAACGCAAGGCTATGAAATAGAGGCAAGTTGCTCTTATGTGCAAAAAACTGAACCTTGGCCTTGCGATTCAGTTTGAGTACAGCTTGACGCGCCTAAACTCCTGTCAACTTGATTGCTAAAGGCAATTGAACTTTATAACAGTGAATTGAGGTACAGCATGAACAAGTCTCTTATTGCAGGTTTAGTAGTAGGTGGTATCGCCGTTACTGCTTTAGGCTCTATGGCAGGCTACAGTTATTTAGACAAAGAACCGGAATATGCGGAAGTCGTGGCGAGTAAAGCCGTATATGAAAGCTATAACGTCCCGGTTGAACAGTGTACCGATCAGATAGTGCAACAAAAGAAAGCTGTCCAGGACCAACACCAAATCGCAGGAACAGTATTAGGTGCTGTAGTCGGTGGTGTGCTGGGTAACCAGGTCGGTGGTGGTTCAGGCAAAAAGATTGCTACTGTTGCAGGTGCTGCGGCTGGTGGTTACGCCGGCAAGCAAGTGCAAACTGACATGCAAAACAAGGATGTCGAAGCGACAACACGCCGCGTCTGTAAAACAGTACAGAAACAGGAAAAGCGAGTCATAGGCTATGATGTCACTTACCTGCTGGACGGTAAAGTCCACAAAACCCGTTTAAATGAAGAACCGGCTGAGCGTATTCCGGTAAAAGATGGCCAGCTGCTGACAGCAAGTGCCAACTAAGCAAAATTCATAGTGTGTCCGCAAATGCCCCTTAACGGGGCATTTTGTTACTTAACCTGAACTCGGGTTAATGAGTGTCGGCGCTCTTTGATTTAACCAATAAAACCCATGAAGTAAAATTATAGCTTTTAAACGCTGGACTTTTTACCGACGGAATGTGCAGATTTTTGTGGATCTCAAGGCGCTTTGTCGTGCGCCATAGCGAGCTATGGTTAGACGGAGCAACGCAGAGAGGCGCAAAAAGATGCATATTCAGCGACGCGGCTTATCCCTAGTTCAGGTTACTTCACGCAAGCATTTTAGAAATCATCCCTTTTATTTTTCCGTTTTCCTTGCGGCTTACCTAAACCAGACCTACGGTGCTAAAAGAACATGTGCTCTCACATTAGGTTCTTTGTCCTGTGTCTGCGGTACACTTCAAAAGTTTGGCCGCCGTTTTTTTGCTGAGCATAGCTCTGTTAAGCTCACCTGCAAAAGCGAAGACAGTACTGTCTCACGAACAAATCGCCCATCTACAGCAAAAAGGTAAAGTCACCTATTGCATTGATCCTCACTGGCTACCCTTTGAAGCCTTATCAGAGCAAGGTCAATATACGGGGATTTCAGCCGAGGCCACTTGTACGGCACGATAGTAAAAACACGCTTTAGCGCACTACTTTAAGTGAACCATCCTTCAGCTGACGGCTGATAGTGTAAGGCAAAGCAAGAGTATCAGTGACAGCGCAAAGTAGTGTATCTATAGCCCAGACAGGCACGTCCGCCGCAGTGGTATAGCTGGTTTTATTTGGCTCGCCATACATCTGGCAAAAGTTATGTGAAACTCCGCTATAAATCCGGGGAATAGAGTGGCAATAACTTTTCTTATCGTTGTAGCTGATGCTGACTTTACCCTGATCAGGAGCCAGAGTTTTGACCGTACCACAACCAACGAAAAACAGGGTTAGCGTGAACAGGCTAAGAGCGTGGATCTGTTGTTTCATTTAATTTCCTTTTATTAACTATATTGAATTTGCCAGCTCTAAAGCACCTGCCCCAAAAACCAGCAACAGCGCCGTTTTCTATGCCTGCTTTTTACACAACCATGGTCGATATTGATAACTTCAGTTAAAGCACCTCCCACTTCAATTACATTTCTTACCATTTATTAACCTTATTTCCAACTACTCCTGTAAGACCATCCCAAAAGAGGGAGCTCTGCTGGATAGATCAGAGCTGCTAAATGCAAACAAAGCGCAGCGGGTAGTAGTCAGAGAGTTCATAGAGTTTTCCATTCAGAGACGCACAGAACAAAGTCTGGCTGGAGTGAAACATATCTTCAGAAAAAACAATAACAAAGAGCTCTGGTTCAGCAGCATTTCAGCTAGTATTCTTTAGAGTCAACAGGCTTTATAACCTCTTTGCTCTGAACTCTTATCAAAGGCTTCCAAAGGATCAGTCCATGCAATCGAACACCAGCACTTTACGCTTTAGTTTAAAACTCAGTATTGGCCTTTTTGTGCTGCTGACCTTGTGGTTGCTTTATCTGGACTGGCAATTATTAGTACCGGCCTGGTTGAAATATGTATTCTTGTTGATCAACGCTGTGGCCTTGTTTGGTTACTGGCGCGATAAAAAAGCGGCGGAACAACAGGCTTGGCGCACTCAGGAAAGCACATTGCTGCTATTAGGTTTAGCGGGTGGCTGGCCAGCAGCTTTTGTCGCTCAGCACTGGTTGCGGCATAAAAACCGTAAAGTCAGTTTTCAACTGCTGTTCTGGCTGACGGTATTACTCAACACTTCAGCTCTGTATAGCTTATGGTTATCTGGCTGGTTGCTGCCATAACAGCAAAAACTGCGACCAGATAGCTATACCCAAAGCACAAAGCGCGATAGATTAAGAAAAAAATAACTGCATTGCAGTGAAAACTATCGAGGGATCTATGCGCTTTACTCTACTTAGTATCAGTTTAATAGCCGCTTTGAGTTTGCAGGCTCAGGCCGTGGACTTCACGCAACAAGCGAATAAAATCGCCCAAAATACGCTTATTATCGACACTCACATCGACGTGCCTTACCGTTTATATGACGACTGGGAAGATGTGACCAAAGCCACCAAAAGAGGTGAATTTGATTACCCCCGCGCCAAAGCCGGTGGTTTAAATGCGCCTTTTATGTCGATTTATATTCCATCCTCTTATGAGAAAAAAGGTGGCGGTTATTTGCTGGCGAACCAATTAATCGACAATATGGAAGCTTTGGTAGGCCGCGCGCCGGATAAATTCGCCATGGCCTACAACAGCGCCGATTTAGCCAAACACTTTAAAGAAGGCAAAATATCTTTAGCCTTGGGGATGGAAAACGGCACACCCATTGAAGGTAAATTGGAAAACCTGCAGCACTTTTATGACCGGGGTATTCGTTACATCACCCTCGCTCATTCTGAAAGCAATCATATAGCCGACTCCAGCTACGATTTACGCCGCCAGTGGAAAGGTTTAAGCCCTTTTGGTAAAGAGCTGGTGAAAGCCATGAATGAAACCGGAGTGATGATTGATATCTCTCATGTGTCTGACGATGCCTTTTATCAGGCCGTTGCGATCAGTAAAGTACCGGTGATCGCCTCTCACTCTTCATTACGCGCTTTTGTGCCGGGTTTTGAGCGCAATATGGACGATGACATGATCAAGGCGTTAGCAAAAAACGGTGGTGTGATCCAAATTAACTTCGGCTCGGCTTTTGTCGTTTCAGCAGCCAATCAATGGGGCTTGCAGCGGGACGGTGCGTTTAAAGCCTCAGGCCAAACCGATAAAGACGCTTTTACGGCAGAGTATAAAAAGAAAAATCCTTATCCATTTGCCTCTTTAGAAAAGGTGCTCGACCATATCGACTATGTAAAAGATCTGGTCGGCATCGACTATGTCGGCATAGGCTCTGACTTTGATGGTGTAGGTGATTCCTTACCTGAACAGTTAAAAGATGTGTCTATGTACCCTAACCTGATCCGTGGCTTATTAGAGCGTGGTTACACAGAGCAGGACATTGAAAAAGTACTGTCCGGCAATACATTGCGGGTTTGGCGTGCTGCAGAGGATTATGCAGCTAAACATTAATACAGCGTAGTAAGAGGTTAAAGTAATGGATTGGTTACGTCAGTTGTTCGAGCACCCGGCCGATCCATTACTGCTCTGGGGTAGTTACGATCTCAGTTTGGTGCTGCTGTCGTTTTTAATAGCTGTGTTTGCTTCTGCCATGGCGATGCAGGTGACAGCTCAGGCCATCAGTGTCAGTAAAAGGTCGTTGCGCCTGATGATGCTGGGCAGTGGCAGCATCGCTCTTGGCGGCGGTGTCTGGTCGATGCATTTTATTGGCATGCTGGCTTTTACCTTATGCACAGACGTCAGTTATCACTTCGGTATTACCGCTTTGTCCATGCTGCCCAGTATTGCTGCCTCCTGGGTGGCGATGGATCTTATTAGTAAAAAACACCTTAGTCTGCCACAGCTGTTGCTCGGAGGGCTGCTGGTAGGCGCGGGCATAGGTACTATGCACTATGCCGGTATGGCCGCAATGCAAATGTCAGTGGCGTTGCGTTATGACTTAGCCATCTTTTTACTCTCTATTCTGGTGGCTGTTGTACTGGCTATTCTCGCTCTTTGGATCCGCTTTGGCTTAAAACGCTTAAATCTGGCCCCTCACTGGCTGACGCTATTAAGTAGTGTAGTGATGGGCGCTGCTATCAGTGGCATGCATTACACCGGCATGGCGGCGGCACGCTTTGTTCCGCCAGCAGGTTTTCAGCCAGACTATCAGGCCGGTGAACTCCCTATGGTGCTGGCGATGGGCATCACCTTTACCACTTTGCTGCTCAGCAGCTTAGTGGTCGCTATAAATCTGTTATTGAAGTACCGGGAAGCCAGCGCAGCAGCCAAAACCAATGCAAGCCGTTTGTTGGCGATGATGGATACAGCAGTCGATGGCATAGTCACTATTAATACTCAGGGGTTGATCCAGGGCATGAACAAAGCCGCTGAAAAAATTCTTGGCTGGACTCAGGCAGAGTTGCTGTATAAAAACGTCAATATCCTCACTCCCGCTGCTATCCGCCCTGATCACGACTCCTACTTAGAGAACTACCTGCGTACAGGCGAAGCGAAAATTATAGGGGTAGGCCGTGATGTGGAAGCTGTGCATAAAGATGGCCATACTGTGCCGGTGCGACTGGCAATAGGTCATGCCAAATTACCGGATGAAGACATTTTTGTCGCTTTTATCACTGACATCAGCAGCCGCCTGCAAATGGAACAGGCACTGAAAGAGAATGAAGAAAAATTCCGCTCTTTAATTGGCAATATCCCTGGAGCAGCTTATCGCTGCCTGTTTAATGAAAACTGGGATATGGTATTTATCAGCGATGCGATTGAAACCTTGTCCGGCTACCCAGCCAGTGACTTTATGTTGCCGTCTCCCAAACGCAGTTGGTCTGATCTAGTGCATCCGGATGACAGAAGCACCACTACTCAGCTAGATCTATATCAGGGACATTTCACTATTGAGTATCGGATCAGGCACAAAGATGGCTCCATCCGTTGGATATTGGAATATGGCGAGGCCATTAAATCTGCACAAGATGAAATAGTCTGGCTGGACGGTTTTTTGATGGATATCAGTCAGCGCAAGCAAATGGAAGTGGAGTTGCTGCAGGCAAAAAACAAAGCGGAGCTGGCCGCTGAAAGTCGCAGTGCTTTTCTGGCCAATATGAGCCATGAAATCCGCACGCCAATGAATGCCATTATTGGCTTCAGCGACTTGTTATTAAGCTCAGATTTGTCTTCTGAACAGAAAAAACATCTGGCTACTATCCATGGTTCAGCCCACTCGTTATTGCATTTACTCAACGATATTCTCGACAGTGCCAAGCTGGAAAAAGGCAAACTGGAGCTGGAATTGCAGGATTTCTCTTTGCCTGCCGTGCTGGATGCCGTGGTGTCCACTTTGTGGCTTCAGGCGCGGAAAAAGCAGCTGGAGTTAAAGCTGGAGCTTGACCCGCAACTGGGTGAGTTTTATTACGGCGCGCCAGATCGGCTACGTCAGGTGCTCACCAATCTGATTGGTAATGCAATTAAATTTACCGACCAGGGCTCGGTACGGGTTCAGGTTGCCCCTAGTTCGCAGCAGCAGATCAAATTCAGTATTGAAGATACCGGCATAGGTATAGCGGCTGATCGTTTACCACATATTTTTGATGCCTTTACTCAGGCCGACGCCTCCATGAGCCGTCGTTTTGGCGGCACAGGTCTTGGCACCACCATCAGTAAACAGCTGGTCGAACTGATGGGCGGACAGATCACAGTGCAAAGCAGCGAAGGGGTTGGTAGCTGTTTTGAATTCAGTCTGCCACTGAAGGAGGGTAAAGCCAGTACTGCACAGCAACAAGGTTATGTCCCCGCCCTGCCTGCGCTGAACGTGCTGATTGCTGATGATATTCCACAAAATCTTGAATTGCTGAAACTGCTGCTACAACGAGCTGGTCATCAAGTGGTCGCTGTAACAGACGGCATCGAAGCGGTTCAGACAATGCAACAACAGCAGTTTGATTTGGTATTGATGGATATCCAGATGCCACATTTGGATGGTTTGAAAGCCTGCCAACAAATACGGCAGTGGGAGCAACAACAGAACAAAACCCTGTTACCCATTATTGCTTTAACAGCCAGCGTGCTGGATGACGACAAAACCGCAGCGAAGGAAGCAGGAATGCAGGGCTTTGCCAGCAAGCCGATAGATTTTGCCGCTTTATGTTTTGAAATCGCAAGGGTGCTGGCTATTGAAGTCCGGGAGCCTTTGTCACTGCAGGTACAGACAACCTCCTCCGATCTATTAGTGAATGTCCCCAAAGCGCTACAACTTTGGGGCAATCTGGCAACCTATCTGCCCCAACTGCACGCCTTTTTGCAGCAACAACGGCAAACAGTGCTGCTCGCTTTAGAACAGCTTAACTGTGGCGATTATCAAGCCGTACAACAACAAGCTCATGCTATCAAAGGCGTCAGCGCGAATTTAGGTCTGGATCCGCTGAGCAAAGCCTGCGCCGAACTCGAACAAGCGGCACGGCAACAGCAACAGCAACGAGCCACAGAAGTCCTGGAAAAAATTCTGGCCTGCTGGCCTAAGTTTGAAGCCGAATACCAAAAGCTGCTGTCTGACCAACCTGCAGTACCAGAGGATCAGGTGCACCCACTGAATGATCAGCAACTGACTTCTGTGTTAAGTACATTACAACAGTCGTTATTGCACCATGAACTGGACGATCAAGGTATAGAGCAGTTGTCTCACTACAGCGGCGAACACCAGCCTATGATTCTAAAGCTACTGGATGCCATCAACGATTTTGACTTTAGTCTGGCCCTGCAACTGCTACAGCAGTTACAACAAAAGTTGGGTGGAGAACAGCTCTGATGACAGAAAAACAAAGCTTGTTACTGGTCGATGATGAACCCACCAATTTAAGAGTGCTGCGCACTGTGTTGCAGGAGCAATACCGTTTATTGTTTGCCAAAAGCGGCGAAGAAGCCTTACAGCTGCTGGAAAAGGAACAAGCGGATTTGATCCTGCTGGATGTCATGATGCCAGGCTTAACAGGTTTTGATGTCTGTGCCCGCTTAAAAGCCAACCCGCTTACCTGTGCTATTCCGGTTATTTTTGTCACTGCCTTAAAAGATGAGATGGATGAAACCAAAGGCTTTGAAGTAGGAGCTGTGGATTACATCACCAAACCTATCAGCCCTGCCGTAGTGCGGGCTAGGGTAAAAACTCATTTGTCTTTGGTGCAGGCACAGGAGTTAAAACAAACCCGGTTGCAGGTGATCCAAAGATTAGGCCGCGCTGCTGAATACAAAGACAATGAAACGGGCCTACATGTGATGCGGATGAGTCACTATGCGCAGGTACTGGCGCTGGCATATGGCTTTAGCGAACAAAAAGCCGAAGACTTACTGCATGCTGCTCCTATGCACGATATAGGCAAAATAGGTATAGCCGACAGTATTCTGCTCAAACCTGGCAAGCTGACAGCTGAAGAATACCAGGAGATGCAAAAGCATCCACTGATAGGGGCAGAGATCATTGGTGACTGCGAATCTGATTTACTAAAAATGGCCAAAGCTGTGGCTTTGTATCACCATGAAAAATGGGATGGTACTGGTTACCCCTTTGGCTTATCCGGTGAACAAATTCCCATCGAAGCCCGTATTGTGGCTTTGTCTGATGTGTTTGATGCGTTAACAAGCGCACGGCCTTATAAACAGGCATGGACCATTGAAGCTACGCTGCAGCACATCAGAGCGCAAAAAGGCCTGCACTTTGAACCTGTCCTGGTTGATTTACTGGAACAAAATCTGCAGCAAATCCTTGAAATTAAACAGCGCTGGGCTGAGTAGCTCACTTGAGTCTGCTGCGCTGATACCGTACATTGATGAAGCACGCTACAGCTCTGATCAACAGGCAGTAAAGGCAGAGCAGGTTGAAAACTACATCAATAAACAAGGACTTTGTATGAAGCACACTCCCCTTTACCTGGCGCTTTTTGCCGGCAGTTTACTACTCAGTGCCTGTGATAAAACAGCAAAAACCGATACCACCACTGTAGCTGCAGAGGCTGCACCGGACAGCAAAATGGCCGCAGTCCCTGCATACACGCCAGCACAGTTTTATGCCACCAAGTCCTATATGGGCAACGACATTAACCACAAAGCTGACGCGCTATTGGTGGCGTCCGATGAAACAGGTGTATTTAACCTGTACAAAGTCAGTCTGGATGGCAAAACCTGGACGCCGCTGACCCAATCCACCACCGAATCTATGTTGCCTGTAGGTTGGTTTCCGCAAGATGACCGCGTGCTCTACAAAGCTGATCAGGGCGGGAACGAACTACATCATGTCTATGTGCGGGAACTCGATGGCTCAGTCAAAGACTTAACACCGGGTGACAAACACAAAGCCGAATTTGTCGGCTGGACTGATGACAATAAATTCTGGCTGATGACAAATGAACGTGATCCTAAGTTTTTTGACTTGTACAGCTACGATAGCAGCAACTATCAGCGCACTTTGGTCTATCAGAACAATGAAGGCTACGACATTGGCGCGTTAAGCGATAACGGCCGGTATGTAGCGCTATCCAAAGAGCGCACCAATGCAGATAACAACCTGTATCTGCTCGATTTGCAAAGCACGGAAAAAAAACCAGTGCATATCACCCCGCATCAGGGCAATGTGTCGCATGGCATTTATGGTTTTAGCCGCGATAATAACCAGCTGATTTTTGGCTCAGACGAAAAATCAGAGTTTAGCGAAGCTTTTGCTTACAACATTAATGAAAAGGCCGTACAACCCTACAGCAAAGCCGACTGGGACATTATGTACATTGGCTTTAGCAAAGATAATAAATACAAAGTCGAAGCAGTAAACGCCGATGCCTCTACTCTCATCAGCATCACTGAACTTGCTACAGGAAAAGCCCTGCAGTTGCCCGAGCTGCCTGCCGGTGATTTACGCGGCGTGACTTTTTCTGATGACAGCCAGTATTTAAGCTTCTACGTCAATGCCGACAACAGTCCTTCGAATTTATTTGTCTGGAAATTATCTGAAACTAAAGCAGAGCGTCTCACTCAGGCACTGGATAAAGCCATAGATGAAAATGTGCTGGTAAAAAGTGAAGTGGTACGTTTTCCAAGCTTTGACGATTTAGCTGTGCCTGCACTGCTGTATAAACCGAAGCAAGCCAGCAGCACAGCCAAAGTTCCGGCTTTGATTTGGATCCATGGCGGCCCGGGCGGACAATCACGCACTGGCTACAGCCCTGCGATTCAACATCTGGTGAATCAAGGCTATGCGGTGCTGGCCGTCAATAACAGAGGCTCCAGTGGTTATGGTAAAACCTTCTTCCATCTGGATGATTTAAAACATGGCGAACACGATTTGCAGGATATTGTCTACGGTAAAAAGTACCTGCAATCATTGGATTGGGTGGCCACCGATCGCATTGGCGTGATGGGCGGCAGCTACGGCGGCTACCTGACCATGGCAGCTATGGCATTTACCGATGAGTTTAAAGTGGGAATCAATATTTTTGGTGTCACCAACTGGGTTCGCACCTTAGAGAGCATTCCAGCCTGGTGGGAATCCTTTCGCGAGTCTTTATATGCAGAACTGGGTGACCCTGCCAAAGATGGTGAACGTTTACGCCGCATTTCACCAGTGTTCCACGGTGATAAGGTGAAAAAACCAGTGCTGGTGGTGCAAGGTGCCAATGATCCCCGGGTATTGCAGGTGGAAAGTGATGAAATGGTAGCGGCTATTCGCGCGCAGAATGTACCTGTTGAGTATGTGTTATTCCCGGACGAAGGCCACGGTTTTATGAAAAAGGAGAACCGTATTAAAGCGCAGGAGGCTTATTTAGCCTTTTTACAAAAATACCTGTAGCATTTAACCAAGCAGGGGGCAGGCATAGAGCTCAGCCCCCGTTAACAACAACTTGAGTCTTATGAAAACCTATTCCAGCTTTGTTTTGATCAGCAGCTTGTTATTAACCTCTTGTGCTATGCCGCGCTACACGGAGCGGCTGCAGCAACCTATGCCTTTACCTGAAGGCGAATGGACTGTGACTCAGAGTAATCCAAATGACATGGAAAATGTCACAGAAATACGCTGGCAAGCGGTGGATTCAGACAACTATGTGCAAAGTTTTGTGTTTGAGCAACAGCCCAACAGCGATCTGATGAAAACCAAAACTATTGATGATCAACAAGGTCAGCGTAACTGTGATGAGCTGTTTGATAGTCAAATCTTAAGTACAGAGCCGGTCAATGGCTATCCGGCCTTGGTCTGGGTGTCTGAGTGTAAAAGCAAAAACGGCGCTTATTCCAAAATTCTGCATAAATCCATTGCCGGAAAACAGTCGCTTTATGTGTTTAACAAAGTTTGGCGCAGCTTACCTTTGCAAACCGAATGGGATCTATGGCTGGATTACACCCATAAAATCCAAGTCTGCGATAGCAACAGCAAAAGTCAGCCTTGCAAATAACTCCATTCTCAATTTAGCGATTAGCCGCCAGAACTTCCGGAAAGTTTGAAAAAGCTTGTTTGGTCACCACACTGGCGCGATTTTCGTAAGCCGTAGAGGCTTCAAAAAATGCTCTGTGGATCAGTTCAGACAATATATCGCCACCCAGAAACAAATGAGTTTTAGTGTATTTGTCCTGATGGCTCCAGAGCTCCTGATCTGATTTAGTCGACACCAGTTTAAACTCAAGTTCCACTACGGATTCAGCAGCGATCACAGCTGAGTAATCCTTATTCCAACGCTGAACATCAACATAAAGAACAGCATCAACATCTGTCAATGCAGGGACTTCCGTCAGCTGGCGTTGTTTGGCATCTACAATTTCAAAGCCGTGCTCTGCGACAATGTCCGGCACTTCCTTGTCAAAAGCCTGTACCAATTCGGCAGGCACGGCATCACTACCATGCACTACTATCATCAGTTTTTTTGGCGTTTCTTTATACAGCTGAGCGTATTTTTGCTGATGCTCTGCGGTTGAACTACAGCCGCTGAGTAGCGCCAGAGTAAGAGCAGCACTTAACCAGAGATTCGCTTGTTTCATAGGGTCCTTCCTTATCAGTCAATACAGGTTCTGTTGCGCCTGTAACTCACAGGCTTGATCACTAACTCTCATTCTGGCTGAGGCATCTGAACCAAAACTTAATCAGTTCAATAAACTGTTCATTTTTTAGCTTCGATTAACGCCATTAACTTCACCAAACGCTGCTGACATTCCTCTAACTGTGGGCTTTGTTGTGTTACCAGTTGCTGCCCCATATTTAAGGCGGCCAGCACTATGCTTTGTTCCATCGACAAATGTCCGGCACCCTGCCGTACCTGTGCAATTTTGCTATTGAGCAGCCGCGCAGACTCCTGCAACCCGGCTTGTTCATGCAAAGAGCAGCGCAACCAGTATTCCCGACCGGCTATCACTACTTTTTGCTCAACGACCAATGGCTGCTTTAACATGGTCAGGCCGACAATTGCTGTTCAAACAACGCCGTTAATTGCTGCAGCTTTTGCTGCGCCCGTTGCTTTTGATCATCCGATTCCATCGCATGCAACTGTAAGGTTTCCAGCTGGTCTGTGCTTTTTTTCAATTCCTGCTGCAACTGTTGCTCTTTTTGACCCAGTTGCTGTACTTGCGCTGTGAGCTGTTGATTCTCCGAAATTAATTTCTGAATTAACTGCTCTAACTTGCTGAATTCGGCTTCAAACATAAAATTCCCTTAATGCATTAGTGGGTTGAAAATTAGCTATCACAAGCGAGTCATTGCTTACCTGCAAAGGCAGAATGAACCTGAAGGGTTGAACCTGAGCTGAATAATAAGAAGGGAATGAATAAATTTAGCGGATGACACCAACAAAAAGGGCAGAGTGATCACACTTCTGCCCTTGTTTAAACTTCTGGCGGCTGTAGGAGCCTTTGCCTTTTTTCGCCTTCACCACCTGCATCTGAAATAACTTGCTGGTGACTAAAGCTTTGAGTGCATTATCCCGGATCTCACCGCGGCCATGCTCAGCCGTTGTCTTTTTTGCCATAAGGCCTCCTGTGTAAAAAACGCGCAAAGTGTAGAGCCAAAACTCAACGGAGTAAATCGCTGACACTGATTTATTTTAGCTCCATCGGCTTTGTCATAAAGCAACTCATCCAAGCCAGAAGAAGCCATGGAGTATAGATAGCCGACAATGAGCAGCAGTACTGAATCAAAAATCGTTAATCTCTGGTTCACAATAATTAACATAAATTCATCCAGGTCCTCTGATGGACAACTGGTATGCCCGGGAGGCCTACAGCGTTATCTAATTATTTAAGGAAAAATATGTTAAAAAAAATTGCAGTAGCATTGATGGGTTTAAGTTGTTCAACGGCCGTATTTTCGGCTCAGGCGGAACAACCTCTCTATTTTGGTGCTCAGTACAGCCAGCAAAGTGTTGATGATGCCGACTGGGATTTTGGTTTGGTCTCTGGTGTGGCTGGATATAAGTTTAATGATATTTTCGCCATTGAAGGCCGTTTCGGTGTGGGAGTGCAGGATGAAGAGTATTCAGGAGCATTAACCCGAGTCAAACTGGGCATAGATAACAGCTATTCAGTGCTCGGTAAAGCGTCCTGGCCAGTGCTGGAAACCTTATCTGTTTACGGTATAGCTGGTTTTAATAAAACCAAATACGACATCAATATCAATGATGAAGACGGCATACTGGACGACAGTCATAGTGAAGATGGTCTGATTTATGGCGCAGGCGCTGAGTTGCGTATTACTTCTAATCTGAGTATCAATTTTGAATACGCCGTCTTACCTGAATTAGGCGATGACGAAGACAACTTAGATGTAGACAGCCTAAGCACTGGTATTACCTATCGTTTCTAGCTTTATGACTCCCCAAGGCGGATCATGTCGCCTTGGGGTTCACGTCGAACACCGTCGGACTTGCGACAAAAATCCGTTTTAGTCTTGATATTCCCCGGCATGGTAACCAGATCCAACCTAATTCCCGCTGATTCAGGATCTGTGATGAAAAACCTGCATATAGATTTAGTTTCCGATATTGCCTGCCCCTGGTGCGCCATAGGCTATGCCCGGCTTGAAAAGGCCATGGACAGTATCAAGGACAAAGTTAGCGTCAGTATTCAGTGGCGTGCCTTTGAACTTAATCCGGATCCAAACTTAATCCCTGAACCTATTCTGCCTGCGCTGAGTAAAAAATATGGTCGCAGCGAAGCTGAAATGCGGGCGAATCAGGATTCGATGATCAAGGTTGCGACTGATCTTGGGCTGAACTTCGATAAAATGCAGCAACGCTTTACCTGCAATACCTTTGATGCACACCGTCTGGTGAAATGGGCTGCGGCTTTTGATAAACAAACCGCGATGAAACAGGCCCTATTTGAAGCATACTTTGGTTTTGCCGACGATGTATCCAAAGCTGAAGTTCTGCAACAGTGTGCGGAAAAAGCAGGACTTAATGCAGAGGAAGCGTTAACAGTGCTGCAATCAGATCGGTTTGTTGATGAAGTCCGGACCGAAGAAGCTCAGTATCAGCAAGCAGGCATCAGTTCAGTGCCGGCTTTTGTCATCAATCAGCGATACTTAATTTCCGGTGCTCAGGACCCAGCTACCTTGGCGGCGAGCTTGCTACAGATTGCCGATGAAATGACCACTGAATAACAATAAGCTGATTAAAAATAAAAGGTGCAGTATGAGCCCAAACAAAGACTTTATTTATCACATAGGCACTGTCGGCAAGCCCTGGGGCGAAGCGGAAAAACAGCAGTGGCTGAGTGAACAACAGATCAAACGTAGCTATAAAGACGAAGTGCTGACACCACTGCAGCAATTTTTGCCTAATACAGCTGAACTGCTGAATTACGGTACTCTGGATTACAGCGCTTTTAGTTTACCTGTCTATGAGCTTTTTGCTGTTCGCAGCAAAAACTGGCAAGAGGGTAAACCTGTAGTGCTGGTGACGGGTGGTGTACATGGTTATGAAACCAGTGGTGTGCAAGGTGCATTACAGTTTATTAAAGAACACTTCAATCACTACAGCGACAAAGTAAACCTCCTTGTTTTGCCTTGTATCAGCCCCTGGGGTTATGAAACCATCAACCGCTGGAATCCAAAAGCTGTAGATCCGAACCGTTCTTTTGGTGCAGAAAGTCAGTCCGACGAAGCCAGCCTGGCTATGGCTTTTGTCCGTCAGCATAGAGCGGAGGTTCTGGTACATATCGACCTGCATGAAACCACGGATTCGGATAACAGTGAATTCCGCCCAGCCAAAGCCGCCCGCGACGGCACTGTAAATCACAACTGGAATATTCCTGATGGTTTTTATCTGGTCGGTGATAGCAACAAACCGGAAACTGGATTTCAGCGCGCTATTATCGAAGCGGTACAAAAAGTCACTCACATAGCCGAAGCGGACGAACAAGGTTGTCTGATCGGTGAAAAGCTCGCCCAGTTTGGTGTAGTGAATTATCCAAAACGTGCTTTGGGTTTATGTGGTGGTATGACAGAGGCTAAATTTGTCACGACCACTGAGGTCTATCCGGATAGCCCGAAGGCCAGCCCAGAGCAATGCAATTCGGCTCAGGTGGCGGTGATTTGTGCAGGTGTGGATTACGCTTTAGCAAAAGGGTCAGAGTTTTAACTCTGACCCGCTCATCTGCGGCTTATTCAGGTATCAGGTCAGAGCCAAGGCTCTGCCCCTGATTAAAACGAGTAAGTCGCGCCTAAAGTGAAGTTACGTGGTGTGCCATAGCCGTATTGGTCAAAGAAACCAATCTGGCTGTAGTAAGTTTCGTCAAACAGGTTGTCGACGTTAAACTGTACAGACAACTGTTCTGTTACTTCATAACGAGCCATCAGGCTAACCAGGCTAAATGAATCCTGTCGCAGAATTTTTGGCGCTGTGCCGCTGTACTGCTCATCTTCCCAGCTGATGCCACCACCAATAACTAAACCTTGTAACTCATTAGTAAAATCATAGGTTGTAAAGAGGTTCAGCTTTTTACGTGGGTGATCAGTATTTACTTCAGTGCCAGCTGCGTCTTCGGCTTTAAACTGAGAATAGCCAGCAGAGATATTCCAGTTGTCCATTAACTGGCCAATCACCTCCACTTCAAAACCTTCACTTTCGACCCCCTGAGCCGCACGATACATAGCTTCAGGCAGATTGTTCCCTACAGGAGGAAAAGTGCCAATAGCCTGAGCAAGATTGTCCTGCTCCACTTTAAATACAGCAACGGCAGTTTGTACGGCACCATCCAGGAAAGAGCTTTTTAAACCTAATTCAGTGTTGGTGCCTTCCAATGGGTCAATAAACTCGCCAGAAGCGACACGGGCATTTTGTGGTTTGAAGATTTCAGTCTGACTGATATAAGCGTTATGGTTTGCATTCAGCTGGTACATTAAACCGGCGTAAGGTACAAACACGCTGTCATCGCCATAGTTTTCAACAACACCGTAATTTACACCAGTGCGCTCCCACTTCGACAAACGACCACCCGCAATCAGTTTTAAATCATCAGTCAAAGATAAACGAGTTGCCGCATAGTAACCATCCTGCTCTGTTTCTAAATCAACAGCCACAGCTGGAGAAGCAGAGAAGGTCGGCTCGGGATAGGTGCTACCTGTCCATTCATAAAAATTGCCTACAGGAACAGAAGCCGAGGTTTGGGCAAAAGTGACTGTATGAGCTTCCTGTTTGCTGTTTAATACACCAACGACAAACTCATGACTCTGCCCTAAAAGCTGGTAATCCCCTTTTAACTGCAGATCTAAGCTGTTTTGCGTGCTAACACCTGAGCTTTTATAAGGCCATGGAGACAAACCTAAACCTGTCTCTTTGTCTGGTGAGCCGAAAAGGTATAACAATTGAGTGTCTGCAGTATTTTGAGTCTGATTGAAACTGGCTTTCGCCTGCCAGCCATTAGAGAAGTTATGCACCAGATTGGCAAAATTGTTCTCGTTGGTAGAGGCCCAGTAAGTCCAATCAGCTGCGGAAGTGATGCTTCTGTCCCAATTGGTTGCAGTGCCATCACTAAACCAGGCGGCTAACCCACCCCAGGTCGAACCTTTAGGATCGTTGTCCTGATAGCTACTACCGAAACTAACAGAAGTTTGTTCCGTCAAATCAGCATCGACTACCCCATAAAGCACAGTTTTGTCGTCTTCAGGGATATCCATAAAGCTGTCACCGACTTCTTTTTTCGCAACTAAACGTACACGTACATCGCCTTCCGCATCTAAACCAGTCGATACATCAGCTGTGATAAATCTGTTACTCCAACGGCCAATACCCGCATTCACATAACCTTTCAACTCAGCTGAATTGGCGTGTTTACGCACTAAGTTAATAGAAGCAGAAGGATCACCAGCACCAGTCAGCAAACCTGTAGCACCACGCACTACTTCAATACGTTCATAAATCGACACGTCCGTGATGGTTTCGCCTGAATCTCCGGCTAAAGACCAGGCTAAAGGCACACCATCAATCTGATATTTATCAATATCAAAACCACGGGCGCTGAAGGTGTTACGCGTCGTATCCAACTGTTTAGCCGACACACCGACTGTCTGACTAATCACTTCATTGATACCGCTGAAGCCCTGGTCGATAATGCGCTGAGAAGTAATAACACTGACAGATTGAGGGGTTTCAAATAAAGACAAACCTAAACCAGTAGCCGTATCAATGTTTTCGTTAACAGTGTAGTGCCCTGTGACCGAAATCTTTTCAATTTCTTTTTCAGCCTTGTCATCTGCTGCCTGAACAGCACCCACCACACAAGCTAATTGCACAGCCAATACCACTGGCAGCTTTCTGAATTTCTGTTGTAACGCCATGATTACCCCCCAATAAAATTGAGCGAATAATACACTAATACGAATTGTTATCAACTAGATTTAGATAAACCACAGCGCAGTAAGAGCGCCGAATGTAAGTGGTTTCAAATTTATAACTGACTGATAACCAAAACATAACCACTCAGATATGAATGTCAGTCATCTCTGGTCAGCACTTCCAGCAGTTCTATCTCAAAAATCAGGTTTGAATTCGGCGGTATCATAGTGCCAATCTGGCGCTCACCATAAGCCAAATGTGCTGGCACCCATAACTTACGTTTGCCACCCACCTGCATGCCTTTTAAGCCTAAAATCCAGCCCTGAATCACTCTGTTATTGCTCAAAATACACTGAAAAGCTTCACCTCTTTTATGGGAGGAATCGAACTCTGAACCATCTTCCAGCCAGCCTCGATAATGAGCTGTGATTAAAGCCCCGCGTTCAGCTGCTTTGCCTTCGCCCACCACCACATCTTCAATTTTTAATTCGTCAGTCATCTCTTTACCCCCTTCAACTTTTGCTGCTGATTATAATCGGCAAAATAACATCAGCAGAAGACAGCCGACTAACCTTGTCGCTGAAATGTTCTATAGTTTCAGAAGCAACGCCATGGAGTGCATAAGATGTCTGTGATGATGGCCCGGTTCTATCCCCTAGTCTGTTTCATTTTTCTGCTGCTACCCTTTTTAAGTGGCGCTCAGCCACAACAAGTGATCTACTCCTGGCCTATGTCCATGTTGGGTGATGTCCGTGGCAGCTATCCGATTGCCTTGTTGCATCTGGCGATAGAGAAATCCGGTACTGACTATCAACTGGTGCCAAGCGGCCAGGTGATGACCCAGCACAGAACCTTGCGCCAGCTGGGTTCGAATAACGGCTTGGATGTGGTCTGGACTATGACCTCTCCGGAACGGGAAAAAGAGTTGCGGCCTATTCGTATCCCTATAGACAGAGGCTTAATAGGCTGGCGTTTATTGCTTATCCATCAGGACAATGAGCAAAAAATTCAGCAACTGGACGAAAGGCAGTTAAAAAACAGTCCCTCCGTGCAAGGCAGCGACTGGCCTGATTACCCTATTTTAAAAGCCAATCATTTTCGGGTATTAGGCAGCGGCGACTTTGATTCGATGTTTAAAATGCTCAAAGCCAGGCGTATTGATTACTTCCCTCGATCCATCACCGAGATCTGGCCAGAATTGCAACAAAGACCAGGCATGTCTTTGGCTGTAGCACCCAAATGGGTGTTACATTACCCAGCAGCTTTGTATTTTTTTGTGCAAAAAGACAATATCGAACTGGCCAATGCGATAGAAATTGGGCTGTTGCGCGCCATTGAAGATGGCAGTATGCAGCAACTGTTTTTACAACACTTCAGCAGCGCCATACAGCAGGCCGACTTAAAATCCAGAACTGTGATTCAATTAGCCAATCCCATTCTTCCCGCTGAAACTCCGTTAAAAAACAAAATGCTCTGGTTTGATCCTCAGCTAGGTTATTGAAACTAAGTATTCACAGGCTTTAACGCTTTTACCACCGCATCGGCTATCTCGGCAATACGACACTGTTGCTTCATGGCACTTTGTTGCAACTGGCGATAGGCCTGCTCTTCGGTCAGCTTTTTATACTGCATCAGCAATAACTTAGCGCGGTCTATCAGCTTTTGTTCAGTGATAGCACGGCGGGCATCGGTCAGCTCTGCATGCATCTGGCGAATATGTTGCGACTGTTCGGATAACAGCTGATAGAAAGATCGACTTGGCGCCTGAACACTTTGCTCACCGACAGGTTGCGGCAACACAGAAGCGCCATATAAACCCGGCATACTGGAGTCTATCAGTAAGGTTAGGCCTGAACTGGCAGGCAGCGCTGCTAATTCGGTCAGTTTGGACTGATGGTGCTGCAGTTGTTGCTGTGCTGCATCTACAGTGGCTGAAGTCAGTTGCTGTAATTGAGCGGTCAATTCCGCCTGCAATAAGTGCATGGCATCCATTCGTTCAGTCGCAAACTGATACCAAAGATCACTGACCGCAGGCACTGGAGCTTTAGTACCTGCCAGTTGCCGGATCATAGCTCTGAGTTGCTGCTGTTGTTTGGCTGCTGTGGCCTGCTCCAGCACATCCCACTGCTGCTGTTGCTCTGTGGTGGCAAATTCAAGAAATACAGCAGAGCTATGCTGCTGCGCCTGTTGCAGTAATAATAAACGCTCCGCTAACTCAGTGCTCAGTTGACCAGAAGCCAGACCCATAGCCCCCCAGGCGCGTTCCTGTCCGGCATATTCTTTGGTTTGCAGTAAATTGAATAAAGCCACCAGCTGACGGCTAATAGCTGCGTCACAAGATAAATCGGCAGACTCAAGCACCACGGCCAGCCAGGCGGCAATTAAGCGGCTACAGGCTTCGGTCGACTGCAATGCTGTACATTGCTGTTTACCCACCTGTTCGCGTAACTCAGCCAGATGATCCATACCTTGCAGCGCCAGACAGACTCCGCTTAATAAACGACTACTGTTGCACGATTCAGTTGCCTGCAGATACTGAGCTGTGAGTTGACTGCGTAGCTGTTGCTCTGCTTTTGTGCTGTGCACCAGCTGTTGCTGACGCTGTAATGCAAACAACTCAGAACCAGATGCCAGAAAAATATTGCTGATACCACGCTCACGCTGCAACTGATGGACCAGCTCACTGATAAGGGTCACCAGCAAACAAGTCTCTGAAAGCTGCTGCAGCGCTTTGATTTCCGCCTGTTTGGCGGCCAGCAGAAACTGAGCTGTCGGATGATTCATGGGCTGCCCTGGGTTGCAGATAGTCCCATACTCTAGCAATGCTTATTCCATACCCTTTATATCAGCCCGCAGCCCCTACCCATACTGGATTGCTGGCAAAAATCGACTTGGTTTTATCATGCAGCATAAAGCAGTAACGCCCCGTAATAGTGCATAAAATGCACAACAATGGCACCTCCCTGTCGCACTAACTCAAGCTCAGCCTTGCAAAAGCTAAGCAAAATCAAGGCATTGATATAAAAACCTCTGCTGGCATTAAAGTTGCTCAGTGAAATAGGCAGAGGTGCTCTACACCTCCGAACATAGAAACACTAAGCACTACCCATACAAAAATGATATTCAGGACAAAGGCGTCCCGAGATCGGCTGGCAACAGCATGATCCGGACGCCTTTTTTGTTTTCAAAAAACACGACCTGAACAAACCAACAGTAACAACAGGAAGAGGTGAAGCTATGGCTTATTTAGTACCAGCCGAATTTGTGACCAAAATGGTCGATGCCGGCGAATCCAAAATTTTTATGTCGACCCGTGATACCTTGATCCGCTCTTATATGGCCGGTGCTATTCTGGCTTTGGCTGCAGTATTTGCAGTCACAGTAGCTGTCCAGACTGGCTCCTTTTTAGTCGGTGCCATGCTGTTTCCGGTCGGTTTTATTATGTTGTACCTGATGGGGTTCGACTTACTGACAGGTGTCTTTGTATTAACGCCACTGGCTCTGCTCGACCGTCGCCCTGGTGTCACAATACAAGGCATATTACGCAACTGGGCTCTGGTGTTTAGCGGTAATTTCCTTGGGGCTTTAACTGTGGCCGCCATGATGGCTTTTGTCTTGACCATGGGCTTTCATCTGGAACCAGACGCCGTCGGACAAAAACTGGCTGGTGTAGGTGAAGCCCGTACTTTAGGTTATGCCGAACATGGTGTGGCTGGCTGGATGACCATATTCCTGCGGGGCATGTTATGTAACTGGATGGTGTCTATGGGGGTGGTTGGCGCTATGATTTCCACTCATGTCAGCGGCAAAGTGCTGGCGATGTGGATGCCTATTATGTTGTTCTTTTTTATGGGTTTTGAGCACTCAGTGGTCAATATGTTTTTGTTCCCTTTTGCCATGATGATGGGCGGTGATTTCTCTGTGATGGATTATCTGATCTGGAACGAAATCCCAACGGCTTTAGGCAATCTGGTCGGTGGTTTAGCCTTTACCGGTTTAACCCTGTACAGCACTCACTATAAAACAGCACCCAAACGTCAATTGGCCCCGAAACCAACAGAAAGCCCGGCAGCAGCTTTGGCCAAAGCCTGATCATGCTGTTGTCAGCCTCCTTACAAGTCTCCATAGGCCAGCATTCTGTTGCTGGCCGTAAGGCGTTAAATCAGGACAGTTTTGGCGCTTATCTGCCGAAAGAGCCGGAACTCAGCAGCAAAGGCATCACCTTGGCAGTAGCAGATGGCATCAGCACCAGCACTGTCAGCCAGATTGCCAGTGAAACTGCGGTAAAAAGCTTTCTGGACGATTATTACTGCACCAGCGACGCCTGGTCAGTGCCTCATGCCGCCTTACAAGTGCTTAAAGCCAGCAATAACTGGTTGTATGCGCAAAGCCGCAATGGCCCTTTTGGCTCAGACCCGGACAAAGGTTATGTCTGTACTTTTAGTGCCTTAATCTTAAAACAGCGCCACGCCCATTGGCTGCATGTGGGGGACAGCCGGATTTACCTGCTGCGCAACCAGCAACTGGAGCAACTAACCAGAGATCATCGTGTCTGGCGTGGCAGCAGCAGTTTTTTAAGTCAGGCGCTTGGCGCGGGCGCTGTGCTGGAACCGGATTATCAAAGTATTCCTTTGCAGCAGGGGGATTTGTTTTTACTGGCGACAGATGGTTTGTTTGAGGTGTTGCCAGAGGCTCAGTTGATCACTTTACTGGAAGCTGAGGCAGATTTACCTCTGCTGGCTTTGCAACTAACCGAAGCTGCTTTAGCAGCAGGTAGCCAGGACAATATCACTCTGCAATTGGTGCGTATTGAGCAGTTGCCGACCGACAACAATTTACCTCAGTGTCTGGATCAACAATTACCTTTACCTGCCTTGCTACAACCGGGCGATACACTGGATGGCCTGGAGGTGATAAAAGCGCTACAACAAAGCAGTCGCAGCCATGTCTATCTGGTGCAGGATACAAATACAGAACAGTTGCTGGTACTGAAAGCTCCATCCACAGATTTAGCAGAACAGCCGGATTATCTGGAGCGGTTGATGCGCGAAGAATGGATAGCTAAAAGAGTCAACAGCCAGCATGTCATGCGTTCAGCCAGTATCAACAGGCCCCGCACTGCGCTTTATACCTTATTTGAGTATGTCGAAGGCCAGACTTTAAAACAGTGGCAGCTGGATCACCCTAACCCGACTCTGGAACAAGTGCGGGGTATTATTGAACAGCTGGGTAGAGGCCTGCAGTCGCTACACCGCAGTGAAATTCTGCATCAGGATATTCGTCCAGACAACCTGATGATCACACCGCAAGGCATAGTGAAAATTATCGATTTTGGTGCTGCCCGGCTGGCTGGCTTGCAAACCGATGACGAAGTAGCAGGCGACATTCCAGGTACAGCCTTGTACACAGCGCCTGAGTATTTTTTAGGTCTAGCGGGTACAGAGCGGTCGGATTTATATTCGCTGGCAGTGCTTACCTACCAACTCCTGTCCGGCTGTTATCCTTATGGCGCTGATGTTGCTCGGGCTAAAAGCAGCAAAGCGCAGAAAAAACTGCGTTATCAGTCAGTGTTAAGTAAAGACAGCGAACTGCCAATCTGGCTGGATCTCACCTTAGAAAAAGCGCTGCACCCCGACCCGAATAAACGTTATCAGGCTTTGTCTGAGTTTTTATACGACTTGCGCCACCCCAATGCTGAGTTTCAAAAGCCACTGAGCTTAATTGAGCTGCATCCGCTTTGGTTCTGGCAATGTATTTGTGTATTGCAAAGCTTAGTGATCCTCTATTTAGTGGCTGCCGCGAATTAAACGGACAGCCATTTCACTTGCTTTAATACTTAGCCAACCACTGTAACCAGAATTTGCTGGTGTCTGTATGCAATAAATTCGCCTGATAATCCGCGTATTTCAGCAAGACCGCGTGCTGAGCGTTCAGGTTATAACTCAGCTGCAAATCCAGCTCTTTGCCATAATCCGCCTCACCTTCCGCAGCATCCAACCAATGATAAAAGGCCATCAATTCCAGCTGGTCCAGTTTATAACCCAGTTTCAGATACTTATCTTCAATGCCGTTGGCAGGGGTAGAGAGAAACTTATCAGCAAGACCCTGAAACTTATGCAAAGTAGCCAGCGGTGTAGCAAAACCTATGCTGTTGTCAGAACCCAAGACTTCAACCCCAAGCCCACTTTGCCATTGGTCCAGCCAAAGGTTAGCTTCCACAGTCCAGTACTCTGCGTCGTAGGAATTTGGGTTATCGCCTGCATCCTGCTGGCGGGTGTAAGAGCCATACAGCATATAACGGCTGCTTGGGGACAACACCTGACTGTACTGATAATCCAGCCCCAGCGTTTGGTTTGACACTAAAGGCGCATCGTCAAATTCCATCTGATACACAAAAGCGCCGAGCTGATGGTTAGAGTTGGGCTGATAACGTAAATCCAGCAAATGTAAATCCGAACTCCAGTCGCCTTGTGGGCTTTTGCTGCCAAAGACCCGGTTCACTTTACTACTGTAGCTGTAATCTAGTTTGAGTTCAGCAGATAAACTCGTCTGATAACGCACTGCATCAAAGGTCTGTTCGTTCTGGCGCCAACCTACACCACCAACAAAACGTTCATTGGCTAAGTTAATACGCTGGCGACCAATTTTTAGTGTCTGCTCACCACTTTGATACATTACAAAAGCCTGATTTAAATCAGCACCAGCAGGGTCAGCCACCAGTGGATAAGTCGTTTTGCCATTGATACTGTCGTTGTAATTTTTATCCCCTATCGCAGCGACATAATCAAATTCGCCACCTGCTGACCAGCCATGACTGAATTGTTGCGTCAGGCTAAAACGAGACAACAGCGTGCTGGCCAAGGCATTTTCGGCAAGACCATCCTGATCCACAGCTTCCAGCCGGTAACGGAATAACATCTTTAGTTCTGGTGCAGTGAAAGCGCTAGAAGCAGTTTCAGCAGCACTGACTGAAACTGCAGTGCAAGCAGCCATTACAGCCAAAGCGGGCAAAGAGTAACAACGCATACAAATTCCTTCTGTTAAGGCTAATTTTTGGCAAAGCTTCGCCTGCTGGCGCTTTAAAGCAGCCAGAGGACAAAACGAATCAGGTTTTACGAAGGGTTAGCTGGTCACAGTGAGCTGTTGCAACAAGCTCAAATCCACTTTCATCCGTTGCTTCAGCACCTCGCCCACCACAATCAGGGTTGGGCCATTCAATGGGAAAGCAGCAAGACGATCACTGATATCAGCCAAAGTACCCTGCAGCTGGCTTTGCTGTGGGGTACTGACCTGATCCAGCAGCGCAATGGGCGTATAGTCCGGCCAGCCAACTGAAACTAAACCGGCACAGAGTTGCTGCAAGCGGTTCAATCCCATATAAACCACCAGGGTTGGGTTAGAACCATTGGCTCTGTATTGATAACCAGACCAGTCGGGTTGTTTAGAAGGATCTGCAAACTGCGCCGTTAAAAACTGCACTGAAGTAGCACAACCCCGGGCAGTCAGCGGAATACCGCAATAAGCCGAAGCAGCGCAGGCGCTGGTGACGCCTGGCACTATCGCAAAAGCAATACCTGCCTGTTCTAGCGCTGCGGCTTCTTCCGATACCCGGCCAAAAATCGCTGGGTCGCCACCTTTGAGCCGCACCACTAAACCACCTTGCTGGCCATATTCCACAAGCAACTGGTTAATCTCTTGTTGTGGCATGGCATGACGGCCGGCTCTTTTGCCGACAAAAACTTTTTTGCAGCGCCGTGGCGCTATTGCCAACAACTCAGCCGACACTAAAGAGTCAAACAACAGCACATCAGCCTGTTGCAATAAACGCTGGGCTTTGACTGTGAGTAGTTCAGGATCACCAGGCCCTGCACCTATCAGCACCACCTGACCTTTGCCAGCTGGTTTTTGCTGCTCTGTTGCTGCTGTTTCACCTTTCCAGTTCCAGCCTGATAGCCATTGCGCTGTCAAAGGTGAACGCAATAAATTACTGATTACACTCATGTTGCTACCACCCTTTCTTGTCTGCTTTTTTTGGCCTACGCCTTGTCCTTTGCCTTTATCGAGGATGTCTTTGAATCCTGCGATCAGGCCGCTGATGCTTGTTGATTTTGTAATTCAGCATTCAGCCATACTCTGCCCTGTTGCAACTTGACGCCATACACAGGGATCACCACTTCGGGCTGTTCTAAGCACTGGCCTGTCGTTAGGTCAAAATGCTGTTTATACAAAGGTGACGCCACTACGATTTGCTCACCTATAGAACCCACCATACCGCGCGACAGCACATTCGCCTTACCCAAAGGATCGTAATTACCCACAGCGAATATCTGCGGTTCGCCCTGCAGTTCCAGCAAAAATACAGCCACTTGCTGCCCATTCAGCAAAGCGCAAATACCACTGTTTTCGACTAAGTCTTCAAAAGCACAAATATCAGTCCAGGCCATATTAGTTCTCCTCTGCTAAAGCCTTTACAGGCAGCTCTTTAATCGGAATTTGTTGTTGCCATTGGCGTTTTTCTTCTGCGGTCGCAGGGCGGATTTGTGCACGCTCTTCGACAAAAACGATGTTTTCATCCGCATCCGGACTATTTACAAACTGACGGAAACGTTTCAGCGCTTGTGGGTCGTCCAGCGTGGCTTTCCATTCGCAGGCATAGGTATTCACTAAAGCCACCATCTGGTTTTCCAGCTCTGCAGCTATTCCCAGCTCGTCGTCGATAATGACTTTACGCAGATAGTCCAGGCCGCCATCCAGTTTTTCCATCCAGACCGAGGTGCGCTGCAAACGATCCGCAGTGCGGATATACAACATCAGAATGCGGTCTATGTAGCGGATTAAGGTGTCAGTATCGAGGTCGGTAGCAAATAAGTCGGCGTGGCGTGGTCTCATGCCGCCGTTACCGCAGACATACAGGTTCCAGCCGTTTTCGGTGGCAATAATGCCAATGTCTTTGCTTTGCGCTTCGGCACATTCACGGGTGCAACCCGACACTGCCATTTTGATTTTGTGTGGCGCTCGTAAGCCTTTGTAGCGGTTTTCAATGGCTATGGCCTGGCCGACACTATCCTGCACACCATAACGACACCAGGTACTGCCGACACAAGATTTGACGGTGCGCAACGACTTGCCATAGGCATGGCCTGTCTCAAAACCAGCATCCACTAAACGCTGCCAAATAGCGGGTAACTGCTCTAAACGGGCGCCAAACAAGTCGATACGCTGACCACCGGTAATTTTGGTGTAGAGGTTAAAATCGAGTGCCACCTGACCTATCACCAGCAGTTTTTCTGCGCTAATTTCACCACCTGCTATACGAGGCACCACTGAATAGGAGCCGTCCTTTTGCATATTGGCCAGGAAGGTATCGTTGGTGTCCTGCAAACCTATATGAGGTTTTTTCAGCACATAATCATTCCAGCTCGATGCCAGAATAGAACCCACAGTTGGCTTACAAATATCACAGCCTAGGCCCTGACCATGACGGCTCAAGAGTTCAGCAAAGGTTTTAATACCGCCGACCTGGACTAAATGCAGCAATTCCTGACGCGAATAAGCAAAGTGTTCGCAGAGATGATTTTTCACCTCCACGCCACGGCTTTTTAACTCGTCATCCACTACGGATTTGAGCAAAGCAGTGCAACCACCACAGCCAGTACTGGCCTTAGTGCAGCTTTTGATACTGGCTAAATCGCAGCAACCAGAGTCCATAGCCGCCACTATGTCGCCTTTGGCCACGTTATGGCAGGAACAAATGGTGGCGCTATTGGGTAAAGTTAAAGCCGCTACAGGTGTGCCGGCCGCGGCAGGTAAAATCAGTTGCTCCGGCTGTTTTGGCAGCAGCATATCGTTGAGAGCATATTGCAGCAGACTGTCATAGTTACTGGTATCACCGACCAGCACAGCCCCCAGCAGGCGTTTACCGTCGGAGCTTACCACCATTTTTTTATAGATTTGAGCACGTGGATCTGTGAATACGTAACTTAAAGCGCCGGGCGTTCTGGCATGGGCATCGCCAATAGACCCCACCTCCACACCCAGTAGTTTCAGCTTGGTGCTCATATCAGCACCGCTAAATTTTTGCTCGCCCCCTGTAAGTTGGCTGACCACCACACGCGCCATCTGATAACCAGGCGCCACCAGTCCAAAAATCTTTTGCTGCCACAAAGCACATTCGCCTATGGCGTAAATATGGGGGTCGGAGGTTTGGCACTGATCGTTGACGACAATGCCACCTCTATCACCTACAACTAAACCACAGCTGCGCGCCAACTGGTCATAAGGCCGGATCCCGGCAGAAAACAACACTAAATCCGTCTCTAAACTTTCACCATCAGCAAACTGCAACTGATAACGACATTCAGCACCAGCTACTATGGCCTGAGTCGCTTTGCCGGTATGCACTTGCACACCCAAATCAGTAATTTTCTGGCTTAACATCTGGCCGCCGCCCTGATCCAGCTGCACCGCCATCAGTTGTGGCGCAAACTCCACCACATGAGTCTGTAAACCGAGTTGTTTCAGCGCATTAGCCGCTTCCAGCCCTAGCAAACCGCCACCTATCACCACCCCAACTTTGCTCACCGCAGCGCTTTTTGCTATCGCGTCTAAATCCTGCAAAGTACGGTACACCAGACAATGCGGCTGATCATGACCAGGAATAGGCGGCACAAACGCATAAGAGCCTGTAGCCAGCACCAATTCGTCGTAATAAAACTGACCACCCTGACTGGTCACCACCAATTGCTGCTCGCGGTTGATTTGCTCCACCCAACAATTTAAACGGTATTGAATAGTAGCCGCCTGATAGGCTTCTTCCGTGGTTAACGCCAGTTGCTCTGTGCTAGTGCCACTGAAATAGCCGGATAAATGCACCCTGTCATACGCCAGCTGAGCTTCACCACAAAGCACAGTAATGTGCGCTGCAGGGTCTTTGGCTCGTAATTGATCAACAAAATGATGCCCCACCATACCGTTGCCGATCACCAGAATTTGTTTGGTCTGCTGCATTTTTATATCCTTAAGGCCTTTAGCGGCTGACTCAACCACCAAATTTCGCCCATAAAAAAAGCCCGGTTCTGCCCCCCCAAAAGGTGGTCAGAAACCAGGCTTCGTTGCCCGTACACAGCCAAAGCTATGCACTTCAATTCAAATTGTGTTGCGCTCGCTTTAGCCAACGCGCTCGAAAAACTCTCTGACCAGATCAAAGCACAAAGAATGCCAGTTTATTAACTAGCTGATTTTATTGAGTAATGGCTAATTTATACGCAGATTCCCACCAAAACCTTGCGTTGAATTGGTGCAAAATGGCACCGGATTGAGGCATGCAAGAACTATATAGCATCATCTAATTGAGCATTTGGCTAAGATGGTAATTCGCTTTGGAAAGCGACAGGTTTTGCGTTAAGTCGCAATTTCGTTCACAAAAACTGTTAAAAACGCAATTAAAAACGTTTTAATTAATTCATTTAAAACAAATAGATAAATGAAAAATTTCTTTTTAGAAATTACGAAAACTCAATTTTTAAAATTTGCGTTGAAATTTAAACCAATCTGTTTAAACTCAATTTTAAGAATTTTAGTTTTGTGGTGAGTTATGGCCAGAATAAGACCTCCGGTTCCTTTTAGTGAACTAATTACTAAATTATCAACGGATACTTTGTTGCCGCTCATGCAAAAATACAAAGCAACAGACTCTACTGGTGCTTATCTGCATTGGGACAAATTTAAGTGGAAAGTCGAAAAAGGCGATAACGATCAAACGGCCTGGGCTGCTACCAAATTAGCCAGGAGATCTACCATCAAATATATCCCTGAACTGACAGGTAAAAATGAAACAGAACATTTTAACTATTCAGTGCCGGATTCGCTGTATGCCAAGCTGCATTACATAGACAAAATCACAGGGGGTGGTCAGGTTTTAGGTGATGCCACTTTTATTACCGGACATGAAAAAGACAGGTATTTGGTGAAGAGCCTGATGATGGAGGAAGCTATTACTTCGTCTCAGTTAGAAGGCGCGGCCACTACACGTAAAGTTGCCAAAGAAATGCTGGAGACGAACAGACCGCCCAGAGATAAATCAGAGCAGATGATAGTGAATAACTATCTGTTAATGAAAAAGGTTTTCGAGAAAAAACACGAGGACTTATCGGTAGATCTATTGCTGGACTTGCATCGGATAGCAACCTATCAAGCCATTGATAATAATGCGATATCAGGTGAGCTTCGCACGGCCAACGACATTAGTGTCAGAAATAGTTATAACGAAATAGCCCATGAACCGCCTTGCTTCACTACGCTTAAAGAGAGGCTTATCAAGCTATGCGAATTTGCCAACAAGAACAGTGATGGCCAGCAATCAGACCAATTTATGCACCCGCTGGTGAAAGCTATCATCCTGCATTTTATGATTGGTTACATTCACCCTTTTGGCGATGGTAACGGCAGAACTGCCAGAGCCTTGTTTTATTGGTCCATGCTCAGATCTGGGTACTGGCTGTTCGAGTTTGTATCTATTAGCAAGCTGCTCCAGGAGAAAAGAAGCGACTACGATGCAGCCTTCATTTATACCGAAACAGACGAGCTTGATCTCACTTACTTTCTATATAATCAGGCCGACACTGTGGTGAAAGCAGTTGACGCTTTGCAGCTTCATATCAAAAACAAGAAACAAGAGTTTTACCAGTTTATGAGCTGGATAGAACGCAGCCCATTGGCTAAAAAACTAAAAACTGTGCAGTTGGACCTGCTAAAAGAAGCAGTCAAAGAACCGGGTAAAGAATTTACATCTAAACAAGTAGCTACTCAGTTTGATATCTCAGAAAACACCGCCCGTAGCCATTTAAATGCGCTGGTCGATGCCAATCTATTAGTGGCAGCCAAAGCCAACACGGGGAAATCTGTTTTATATGTGGCACCAGCTAACCTGCAGGCCAAGTTAAAAATTTAACAGTTCAAGGAAGAATGATGCAAAAGCCGCAAATCCGCTGGAGAAATCAAACTCCGTCACGTTCATCGCTGAAACTCGGCTGGAAACAGCTCAGCAGAAACGCCAAAGTGGCGCTGATTATGTTCAGCTTGGTGTACCTTGGCTTCTCCATTTATCGCAGCCTCGAACAACAGAGTGCTTTTAACTTAGTGCTGTGCATAGTTTCTATAAGTTCTCTAACAATAGCTATTTTGCAAGCTAAAGGCTTCCCCAAAGAAGAGCTGGGCAGTCTGATAAATGAGCTTAAAATGGACAACAACACTATTTGGATAGGTGACTACCCACTGCCGGATACAGTACGCAAAGTAGTGATAGGTCGGGCCGACATTCAGGGCCCAGCCTTCTTACAGCTGGCCTGGAATCACGGCCATCAATGGATATTTCCGTTGGATGAGCTGCAGCAAGTACGGCACTTTTTCCGTCAGCATGCACCTCAGATAGAAATAGTTAACGAATAGATGAATACTGCTAAACAAGGGCCTGCTGTCCTGTAAGAACTGCAGGCCCTTCATTTTTAACCGCTCTTATTTGCCAACCTCAAAGCCGTATAAAGCGCCATTTCAGCTGTCACTTTGATATTTGGCTCCACGCCAACGCCTTCAAAGTTAGTGCCTGTAATTGGGTTCACCGGCCTGTACATGGGAATACGCACAAAAAGCCAGTCGTTGACTTGAGCTGCGCCCGTGTAATGCGCCAGACCAGCGCTGGTTTCCCCTATCACTATAGCGCGGCCAAGTTGTTGCAGCGTATAGCTAAAAAACTCGCCTGCGCTGACCAGCCCGTCACTTTGCAAAATATACAGTGACTTGGTTTTTAGCAGTTCTGCATCCGGCACGGCCAGACTTCGTATTTGTTCTGTGCTTTTACCATTACGGTCAAAAACATCCCATAACAAAGTACCTTCGGGCACAAAATGACTGACCAGATACTGCACCAACTGCGGTGAACCACCACCGCTGTCACGCAGGTCGATGACAATATGATCACTGTGGCTTAAAAATACCAAAGCGGCATGTCCCACTTTATGCGCTTCTTCAGCTTGCCAGAATTTATGCAACTTCAGATAACCGACATTGCCCGGCAGAATACGCGCCTGCTCAAAAGCAAAGTTATTATTTTTAAGCGGATCAGTCTCTTTTAAACGATGCGAAACGCCACCTTGCTCGGCTATTAAAGCCAGATTCAAATGGCCATCCCCACTGTGCTGGCGTATTAAATCCCCCACTTTGGCAGCAAACTGCTCTTGGGTGGTGATATCAGTCAAAGCCCCTTTTTGCTCTTGTTGCTGCAGCTGCGCGCTGACTTTTAGTGCAGTGTCGGGGAATACATACTGCTCATTCAAAATACGAGTAATGCCATCAATACTGGCAGCACGTTCATCTGGAGAAAGAGCGGTGCTTGCCTGAACAAACAATGGAAAAACGAAAGCGATAAGCAGCACCGGAACCAGGCGCTGCCTTTTTAAGAAAGAAATCATAACTACCTCAAATAACTGATAAAAGCTCTGTAAAACCCTTATAAAACTAAATAAATAGTCACAGTCACTTGAGTGAAAGCTGATAATAAAGCCGTTTTTTGTGCAGATTAGCGTCGTGCCATAACGCCAGCCGAAAACGCCGGCCAGGGCCTGCGCGAATAAACCAAAGCAAGAACAGAAAACACAAAGGAAGGAGCAGAGGAATTAACATCAAAGCCAGTTTGCCAAATTCCAGCACCAATTGGTAATCGGCCTGCTGTTTCTGATGCAAAAACAATAAAGCCGGGCTGCGCTGAAGTTGTTGTAACAAAGGCGCTTCGCCTGTATCTGCAGGCACAGTCCATAGCTGCTGATAAGCAGACACTTGCGGCTCTACTTCAGACGCATGATGCAAAAACGCCAACAACCAGACCAAAGCACAGCTTGCCAGCAGTAATTGCACACACTTAAATAAGCGGGTCCTTTGCATACATATATCCATAGAGAATCTGAATAGGATATAAAGCCCGATCCGGATAAAAACAAGCTTCTGATCACAACAAGATGCTGTAGTGAAGAAGATTGCCACATTGCTAAGTGACAAAACTATGCTTCACCAAACCCAGTAAAGCTTTAAATATCCAGCACTCAGAACATGAAACGGGCAATTAGTTGATGCCGAATACAGCAAGCCTGAGTACAATAGCTGTGCGTTGATAATTCTCAGGGTTACTTAACTTAATAGACCAAGGCCGTGGCAGAGCATCAGGCTCAACGCCGCTATAAAGCCCCAACCCATATAACAAAGCGCACCCTATTTTAATCGGGCCAGCCAATACTGGCCCTCGAACATCAGCAGGAAAGAAAAAATGGCAGCTTTTGGTAGTGTATTTATGCCTGAAATGGCAATGGCCCGTTTTGATGGTACAGCTTGGGGTCAATCGGCAATCGTCTCGTCCGACAGCATCAGCCTGCATCCGGGCGCTCATGTGTTGCATTACGCCAGCACCTGTTTTGAAGGCTTAAAGGCATTCCGCCATGAAGATGGTTCTGTGGCAATTTTCCGTATGGACAAAAACATTGCCCGTATGCAACAAAGCTCAGAATTATTATCTTTGCCTACCTTCGACGCAAAACTGCTGAGCCAGATGATCATCGACATAGTGCGTCATTACGCCGCCGATGTGCCAACTCCACCAGGTTCTATGTATATCCGCCCAACTCATATCGGCACTGAACCTGCTATTGGTAAAGCTGCAACTCCTACCCTGACGTCTATGTTGTATGTGTTGTTATCTCCGGTTGGTGATTATTTTGCCGGTGGTAGCCGCGGTTTACGTCTGCTGATGGAAGACAATGCCCGTTGTGCTCCTCATATGGGCATGATCAAAAGTGGTGGCAACTACGCCAGCGCCTTGTTCCCAACGATGCAAGCTAAAGCCAAATACCAGGCCGATCAGGTATTGTTCTGCCCGAACGGTGATGTGCAGGAAACAGGCGCAGCCAACTTCCTGTTGATTGATGGCAACGAAATTATCACTAAAGCACTGGACGCTTCTTTCCTGCACGGTGTTACCCGCGACACTATTCTGACGCTGGCCCGCGATTTAGGTATGAAAGTGTCCGAACGTGAACTGACAGTGGAAGAGCTGTTAGAACGCGCCGCCAAACCAGGCACTGAAGCAGCCTTGTCAGGCACAGCAGCTGTATTAGCGCCGGTTGGCACTCTGATCCACCAGGGCAAAGAATACAAAGTCGGCAACGGCGAACCAGGCAGCACTACAGCCAAACTACGTCAAACCCTGAACGATATTCAGTGGGGCAAAGCTGCAGATACACACGGCTGGTTGACGAAGATCTAATCTGAGATACAACCAACACTCAGGGGCGGGTCTTGTACCCGCCCGTTTAAAACTCCAATCTGATCCTGAACTGTTGTTTCCCCTCCTTGCCTTTCTTTTTCATTTAATCTACTTTGTAGAGAATATTTACTAATGGACTAGTTATGGCCCAGGACAAATTTATTGGCGAGATGGAACATATGGTTCTATTGGCCGTATTGCGGCTGAACGAACAAGCTTATGGCAGCCAGATACGCCAGTGCCTGGCCGATACGGCGGGCCGCGATCTCAGTATTGGCGCTTTGTACACCACACTAGAGAGGTTGGAACAAAAAGGTCTGTTAAAAAGCCGCTTAGGTGAAGCCACTGCAGAACGAGGTGGCCGCGCTAAAAAGTACTTTGCAATCACAGCCGAAGGTCAGCAAGCGCTGCACCGCAGCAAACAGGCGCTGGACAGCTTGTGGCAAGGACTGGCGCTAAGACAGGGCGCTTCAGTTACAGTCCCACAGAATGGAATGGAGTTTCCGGCATGAAGCAATCTGGGTCAGAGCACCACACTAAGCTAACCTCAGCAAAACGCCCACTTTATCCAGAAGGTTTACCATCAGGCCCGCTGCCGCCTGCGCTGCAACCTCCTTTGTTATGTCAGCTATTGCTGGAATGGGTTTTACCTGATGCACTGCAAGAACCAGTTTTAGGCGATTTGCAGGAAGAATTTATCGAACGACAACAACAGAGCCGCAGCAGCGCCTGCTGGTGGTACAGGGGGCAGACGGTTTCAACCTGCTGGCATTTTTTGCATCAAACCAAAGGAGATTGGCTGATGTTGGTTTTAAGTATGGTATTTTTTATTGGTATATCTTTATGGGCCATGTTTGTATCCAACCCGGCAGACCCATGGACCTACTATGACTTTGTCTCTCTGGTGCTGATTTTTCCTTCCGCCTTGTTATTTGCAGTAGGCGCCACCTCACGCCGCACCCTGCAACAAGCTGTAGCCTTTTTAATGAACCCGGGCGCAGCTGCGGAGCCTGTGGTGTATCAGCAAATCCGCCACTTTTTCGATGTGATGGGCCAAAGCGCCTTACTGCTTGGTTTTTTCAGCACCTTAATAGGCGTTGTGGCGATAGCCAATGCCATGACAGCAGAGAATTTTGCCGCCAGTTTTGGTCCGGCCACCGCAGTCTGCTTACTGACACTGCTTTATGGCAGCGGCCTAAAAACACTCTGTTATGTTGCCGCTCAAAAGGTCAGTTTTACTGCCCGCGAAAACAGCCGTGATGACAGTGTTTTGGGTTAAATCTGGAAAAAGCACAATGCAGAATCTGCTGCTTGGTGCTTTTTCATGCTCACAACCCCATCTGTTTTTTATAACGATGACTTAAACGGGCCAGCCTGATTTGATCCAACACCAACATAGCCAGAGGCCAGCGCCGAATCGACCAGGACGGCAAAGCACGGCCGAGGCGACGTAACATCAATCGTGTATACGCCATTTTCGCCAGCGACTGCAGAGGTTTTTTAGCAAAACTAAAGGCAGGTAAAACCGGGCTTACTGCTTCGCCTCGTTGCCAACGATTAGGTAAATCCGGCACCAAAGCTAAAGCTGTAGCTATACCCACTAAAGCCACACCATTTTGCAGCACCTGCTCTGCCACTTCCGGCCTGCGAATACCGCCTGTCACCATCAAGGGCATTTGCGCAGATTGCTGCAGTTCTTTGGCAAAGTCTAAAAAGTAGGCCTCACGCGCCAGCGTAGAGCCATCGCGACTGTCGCCCTGCATAGCTGGAGCTTCGTAGCTACCGCCTGATAACTCGACAAAATCCAGCCCCAGCGGGTTTAACCATAACAACACCTGACGGGCATCCTCAGTGGAAAAACCACCGCGCTGAAAATCTGCCGAATTCAGCTTTAGGCTGATAATAAAACTAGCAGGCAATTCAGCGCGCAATAACCTAACCAGCTCAAGCAATAAACAAGCCCGGTTCTCTAAAGAGCCACCGTACTGATCCTGGCGCTGATTCACCAGCGGCGATAAAAACTGACTCAGTAAATAACCATGAGCCGCATGAATTTGCACTCCGGCAAAACCAGCCTGTAACGCCAGTTGGCTACTCAACAAAAACTGTTGCTTAAATTCGGCGATATCATCCAA
This sequence comes from Rheinheimera sp. KL1, assembly GCF_001275035.1. Lineage (NCBI taxonomy): Bacteria > Pseudomonadati > Pseudomonadota > Gammaproteobacteria > Chromatiales > Chromatiaceae > Rheinheimera > Rheinheimera sp. KL1. The sequence goes on along the minus strand of NZ_LAMX01000006.1, from coordinate 70,588 downwards.
CGTCATAGCTCGGGGGTTGGCAAACATTTTGGAGAACTGGCCTAAATCCAAAGCGACAGCTGAAGGTGCTATCGCTTCTTGCCCTAAACTTACCGGCATTTGCCGCCCAGGATGATTCAGCTGCAAAATCAGCTTAGTACCGTTTTGCTGTCCTGCTTCGGCCCAGCTTTGAAACAAAGCTAAATCTGACGCGGCATCCAGCACCACACCACCAGGACCTGTCAAAGCTTTACGGCTCACCATCACATTGCCGGAAATCAATAAGCCTGTGCCACCTAAAGCCCAGCATCGATATAACTCAATCAACTGCGCCGAAGGATTCTGCCCTGCAGCCGCCATGTTTTCTTCCATAGCGGCTTTTACCAGCCGGTTTTTCAGCTGCACGCCATTAGGCAGATTCAGGCTTTCAAACAACATAGTTACACCTCTTGGTATTCATCTTTTTCAACCTTCATGGCTATTTGGCCCGATAAAACAATACCGCTTTATCGATTAAACGGGCTATTTCGTGCACATCCAAGCCTGGTTGGGTTTCAGCAATAGCAAACCCAACACCTGACGGCGATAAACAGTAAATCCGTAAGAGCAGACACAGCTGCACCAAATGAAGCTAACTAAGCTACGAATGCAGCCTTTTAGGCTTCATCCGTCAATTTAAGTATCAGCTAAAAATGATAGAGCCGTATCTGCGCGAAAATTCTGATACTGATGCTCTGTCTTACCTCACAAAATTGCAACCTTAAGGTATCAAAAAAACTTGACATTGATACCTAAAGGTTTCATATTGATACCTCAAGGTATCTGGACTTAATAAAAAAGGAACAGTCATTATGGCTAGATGGACTATTGAAGATCAGGAAAATTGTGTCAAAGCTGCTATCTCCGGCGCACTGTTTTTTGCGCTGCTAACCGGCTTTCAATTGTTAAGAGACATCAGCTTGTTTTGGTTTGAGCTAAAAACAGTCAGTGATGCTTTTGGCTTTGGCGTGTTATTTTCGGTGATTTATTTTCTGGTCAAAGTGACCAAACAACCCGGCTTGCTGTCTTATGGCTGGAAAATCCGCGAAATATGCGGTGATTTTCAGGATGAGTATTTACGCAGCCGTTTTCAACGCGCCACCACACTGGCATTTCACTTAATGCTCACGATAGCGTTTGCGGGGTACGCTGCAACCAATTTAATCAACAAGCATGGCGACCCACAGTGGATCTCATTTCAGCTGTTTCCATTGCTGACGATATTCATCGGCACCCTGAGCTTTTATCTAAGTTTGCGCACAGTGCTGGATGAGCAAGACGAAACAGCGCAGGAAACCAAGTGATGGAAGAGCAACAGCTGTATAACAGAATTGCACAGCTGCGCGCGGCCAGAGGGCTGTCGCAGCAGCAACTGGCCGACGCTATTGGCGTATCGCGTAAAACCATCAGCACAGTAGAAACCGGCCGTTTTACACCTTCGGTGGTGATAGCTTTGCAAATGGCGCGTTATTTTGAAGTACCGGTAGAGCAGATTTTTAGCTTTGATGGGTTTAGGTGAGAAGTTTAGAGCAATGCTGTAACAAAGCAGCCGGATAAGAGCGTCATGGTACCAAGCTCTTATCCAGCGTTTTAAACCGCAATCGGATACACAAAACTACAGCTTCTATTCACTAAGCTTCAACCAGCTTTCTGTTAAAACCAGTAGTTCTTTTGCCTGCTTGATACACTCAGCAACAACAGCATCTTCCACCAGATCGCCAGAATAATCCGCGACATTACGCTGCTTACGCAAGGCATCCAGAACTATAAGCCTGTCTGTATCTACACCCACAGTTTTCACTAAAGATTGCAGCATGCTTTATGAAAAGTCGCCTGGTGGTGCCCAGGTTTACTGGTCAGGGTTCGAAACCCGGCGGCCTGCAACGCAGCATTCGACAGTTGCATTATGGCTTTGTAAGCGGCGTCAAAGCGGTTTTCATTGCTTAGTTCAGCAAGCTCTGAGTCTTTAATATTACGTTGTGCAGCTTCAATCAGCCGCTGAATTGCGGCGCTATCAGGGTTAATACGTTCCAGCAGTTTGCCAATCAGGTTGTCTAAGGTCATCCTTGTCTCCTGCGATCATCAGTAGCGGATTAGCCAGCAGTTCACGGATAAAACCGGATTGCTCCGCCAGCGCTTTCTGCCATTCGGATACTGAATATAGTTTAGGATTGATCTCGCGACCAAGCTGTTGCTGCACCGGATACAGGCTTTTTACTGCATCAACAAAACTCAGATCTCCCACCAGCAGCAGGTCAATATCACTGCTGGCTGTGGCTTTGCCGCTGGCGACAGAACCAAACACAGCAGCAAACTGCAATTGATCAGATACGGGCGACAAAACCTGTCGTAATACATCAGCCAAACCGCTAGTTTTACGTAGAATACTGGCGAGCTCTTCATACACCACACAGCTGGTGTCGGCCTGATAACAGAGCTGATTCCCTTGCTGTGTTTTTTTCAAAATGCCCGCCTGCGCCAACTTCGTTAGCTCTTTATGCAAAGTGCCGGGTTGGGTAGAAGTTAAACGGGCAATTTCGCGCACATGCCAAGCTTGGTCGGGTTTTAGCAATAACAAACCCAACACCTGACGGCGATAACCAGTAAAAAGCAAATCTGTAAGAGCAGACACAGCAACACCAAATGAAGCCAAATAAGCTACGAATGTAGCCTTTTAGGCTTCATTCGTCAATTTTAGAATCGGTGATAAGATGCTAGATCTTCAGCTAACATCTACACCATCTAAGCAAGGCGCTCAATCCGTGGGTTGTATGTTATTGTTCACAAGGCTAAAATCTGTTCAACTTCAGCAGAGAGCTCTTACGGGGAAACACAGGTATGAAACCTTCAGTTGCCTTAGCCACACACCGCGAAGAGATCCGTCGGGTTGTTACGGCTCACCATGCCCGCAATGTGCGGGTCTTTGGTTCAGTGTTACAAGGCACAGATACAGAGCAAAGCGATTTGGATTTGCTGGTCGACCCCACACCAGAAATGACCCTACTCGACATCGGCGCAATCCGCCACAAACTGCTGAAACTGCTTAAAGTTCAGGTGGATGTATTAACACCCAATGCTTTACCTGAAAAATTCAGATCTGCAGTGTTAGCGGAGGCCAGGCAGATATGAGCCGTGACCAACAAAGGTTACAGGACTATTTAGCTCATATACTGCAAGCTATTGAACGTATTGACCGGTACTGCGAAGATCTGTCAGAGCTGGATTTTCTACAAAACGAACTGGTTCAGGACGCCGTTATTCGTAATTTTGAAGTTGTAGGCGAAGCTTGTAACAATATCGAAAAACATTATGCCGACTTTGCTGAAGCTCATCCCGAATTACCCCTTTCCAGTGCATACCAAATGCGTAACGCCATCGCACATGGTTACTTCAAAGTGGATTACGAGTTAGTCTGGAAAACCATCCAATCTGATTTACCCACTCTTTATGAATTAATTCAACAAGCAGAGCAGACTTTGCAACGTGGCCAGTAGTAAGTAAGACTATAATTCCCGAAAAAGTGCTTGCCGTTACTGAAAAGCTGAATTAACTTGGTTCTAAATGAGTTACAACCCTACCCAAAGTAATTAGAGTTGCAGCGCGGCGGCAAGTGAGCGAGTCCCCAATCACATAGATGCACTATGTGATTGGGGCGAGAAAACGCAGCCAACAAAGCTGCGGCTTCAAGAACGAAGGGTAGGTAACGAAGTTGCCGGAAAAGGAAGTCATGGCAGTTCAGTTCTTCTTGGCGTTTCAGCCTTTAGATCTCCCGCTTTATACCTTCCATTTTTCATCAGCAACTTCAGATTCAATTGAGGCATAGGGCAAAACCTGACACCGGTTTTCTGGAAGCAATGCAAAAAATATGATTTCAAAAAAAGATGTATATCCAAACTATGTGTACTTTTTGATCTGCTTAGGATTGATTGGGGTAGGCGGGGTGATTTTTAGTATTCCAGAGCTAACGCTTGATGTATTAAACAAAGTTGCGGGTATTTTATCTTTTTTCATCACTTTGATGGCTGCAATTTTCGCTTATATGGCTATTGATCGATGGAAGAAAGCAAGGGAATATGACACTGAACAAGCACACAAAAAGGCTATCGCTAATTCAAAACTCAAATCACAAGCTAAATTAAGATTTATTTACTCTAAATCCTGTTTTATTGTCCAAGATAATGCTGGTAAGTACCCTGATTTTAATACCCGTAAAGCTGTTTGTCTCGCTGAAGTTTTGCGCGTTTACAGAGCAGCAATTCTTGAAATCGGCGATTATTTTGATGAGTTAAATTATACAGAGCAGTCTTTAACATCATATGCTGATCTAGCATGCCTTCCTTTTGATAAATCATCATTAGTACTTCTTGGAATTAAAGAAATGACTACGTTTCAACTAAATCTAGATAAGGTTTGCACAGATGACGAGTTGATATTTGAGGTCGGCTTAAGTATGAAAAGAATGTTTGATTTAATAAATAGCAAATACAAATAGCACGCAAAACTCCGAAAAATAGTAGGTATGCGGGCACTAGATCTCCACAAAATAGTTTTGTATTGAAATAAGCTTGCAACCGATCACAAACAGCAAACTCCGCTATAAACTCCAATAAAAATGGTTACAAGCAAAGAAATTTATTGCTTTGCTTGATGGAGAAAAAAATGACAAATGAAACTTATACCAAATTTATAACCGCAGATGGACAACCATTCGTTACCAAAGACGATTTTGATTTCGCTGTACTCTCAGAGAATATGCAAAAAGCAGTAGACTATATAGAACAAATACCACCGGATGCGAAACAAGCAGTGAAGGATTTCATTAACGACAAAATAGAACTAATAATGGAGCATATAAGCGATTTGTCTAAGCTAGATATCACCAGCGAAGTAATCGATAAAATCCCAAATGTCATAGAATATTTGAAACTGGTTTTAGATTATTGCAATCTGTAATAACACTTGAGCCAACACATAACCAGTAGCTGCACCATGATTCCGGTAATGAAACAGAGTGATATTCCACTTTTCGCCCAGGGTGTTGAGGAAGTTCATTAAAGCGCCCGGGTATTCCGGGAAGTTGAATTGGTAGACCTGCACTTTGACTAAACGGGGTGGCATGCCGCCGACCATACGACGGACGTGTAGTTTGGCCAGTTCGTTCAGTTGTAGTCATGTTTAAACTATTGAGCGATATCAATAAATTTGTTGTTTTCTCCAGCATCAATACAGATAATCCCGATAAAGGAAAATAAGTTAATAATTTTTATGGAGAATCGATGAAGTACTACGCTATCGCACTTCTTGCAGTATTAATAAATTCTGGCTGCTCAACAACTGAAGGTGGCCGGGTCTTTACTCTGGCTGACAATGTGCATTCTGAAGAATCACAAAACATACCGACTGTAAAGACCAAGACGTTTTCATTCAAAATCAGCGGGATCTCGCAACAAGAGGTGAAAGATAAAATTATCGCTGATTTAAAAGCGCAGGTAGAGGTAAAAATCTCCAATCAACCCATTCAGGCCAGAAAAAAAGCCGATGCCTTTAGCGATGTGATCACTTCATTAAATCAGCAAGGCAACAATACAAAAATCAAACTCTATGCCGACATAAAGTGGCGTATAACGGAGCAAGGTTTACTGGTTTCTTATGAAAGTAATCAAGATTATGAGTCACGGAAAGCGCTGGCGTACCAACGTTTCGCCATTGATTTTGACTTTAGCTACGACGAAAAAAGTGAACTACTGACCCTGACGATAACAACACCAGACAAGTACTTGTCGCGTAATGGCAATTTGGGCGGAAGCCCGATGATTATTCCGCCTTATGATGAAACCCAATTCATTGCGCATGTAGTGGACACATTTAATAGCTTACACATAGATCGAATTGGCTATCACAAAGAGAAAACTCTCCGTGGCGACTTTATCGTTAACTACAAAGATGACTCGGTCTACGCTAACTTTATCCAGTTGGGAGTGAACAACACTACAGAACATAAGATTGAAAAAACAGCGTCTATCTTTCTGAAAAAAGGCGATATGCAATACGTCACTAATGTCAGTGTTTATCCATACAGAGATACCAAAACGAAGGTCGTCTATGAATGTCACTTAAAGAGTGCACATTGGCTGAACAGCGACGGCACTGTCAGCTTTGAGAAGTTTCCAGAACAAAAGGAAATAGAAAAAATGCTGTGGGATATTGCCAATAAATAAGTCAGTACAAACTATCTAATTGGCATGTTCGGAATTCAACACGGGCGACCATAAAGGTCGGCCCATACCGTTCCGGACTTTAATCAGCCGTCAAAAACACCTTATAAGCCCCATTGCTGGTAACCAACCGATACTCATACCCCAAAGTATCCAAATGCTCAGCAATTTCGTCATGATCAGCAATCTCAAACCCAGCCAATACATCCCCAGTGGCTGCGCCGTGGTTGCGGTAGTGGAATAAGGTGATATTCCATTTTTCGCCTAGGGTATTGAGGAAGTTCATTAGCGCGCCTGGGTATTCCGGGAAGTTGAATTGGTAGACCTGCTCTTGCACTAAACGTGGTGGCATGCCGCCGACCATATGGCGGACGTGTAGTTTGGCCAGTTCGTCGTCGGATAAATCCTGATAGTCGTAGCCTGCGGCTGATAAGGCCTGATTGACCTGTTGCAGCTCTTCTGCGCCGTGCCGTAGTTTGATGCCAACAAAAATATGGGCTTTGTTGTCGCTGGCGTAGCGGTAGTTAAATTCGGTGATGGCGCGGCCGCCTAAGGTTTGGCAGAAACGGCGGAAGCTGCCTTTTTCTTCCGGAATGGTAACGGCAAAAACCGCTTCTTTTTTCTCACCTAGTTCGCAGCGCTCCGACACATAACGCAAGGTATCAAAGTTCAGGTTAGCGCCACTCAAAACTGCGCTGAGGTTCTGAGTTTGAGTTGCTGTAGCTGCGTACTTTTTCAGGCCAGCTAAAGCCAAAGCACCGGCAGGTTCTGCGACTGCGCGTAAGTCGTCGAAGATGTCTTTGATAGCGGCGCAAATTTCGTCGCTGGAGACTGTGATCACATCGTCGCAGTATAAATGCGCCAGTTTGAAGTTCTCGGTGCCTATACGTTTTACCGCCACACCATCGGCAAATAGCCCAACTCTGTCTAATGTGACAGGCTCGCCTGCGTCCATCGCGGCTTTTAAGCAGGCGGCGTCGTCTGGCTCTACCCCTATAACTTTGACGCCCGGCATTACGGCTTTGATATACACCGCCATACCGGCCAATAAGCCACCGCCGCCGACCGGAATAAATACCGCGTCCAGTTTGTTATGTTGGCTTAATAGCTCTTTGGCGACTGTGCCCTGGCCAGCGATGACATCGGCATCGTCAAAAGGTGGAATATAAGTGGCGCCCTGAGTGTGGGATAACTCGATGGCAAACTTATTGGCTTCGTCAAAGGCGGTGCCGTGCAGCAGCACTTTGCCGCCAAGGGCTTTGACTGCTGCTACTTTGATTTCTGGTGTGGTGATAGGCATCACAATAGTGGCGTTCAGGCCCAGTTTGCTGGCCGATAAAGCCACACCCTGAGCATGATTGCCTGCCGATGCACAGACCACGCTAGCCCCAGGCTGTTGCTCACGCACTTTATGTAATTTATGAAAAGCGCCACGCAGCTTAAAGGAATACACAGGCTGCATATCTTCGCGTTTTAAAAATACATGTTGGCCAATACGCTGGCCGAGTTTTGGCATAGCCTGCAGCGGGGTTTCTATCGCCGCCTGATACACAGGCGACAATAAAATTTCGCGTAAATACTGCTGCATCAGCGCTGGGTTTGGTGCCGGGCGCTGCCAGTCTGCTGCAGTTTTGCTTTGATCTTTTATTGCTTGTACCACGGCACTCATAAGCTTTCCAATTTACTCAAATCACGCACTGCGCCTTTGTCGGCACTGCTTGCCAGCATGGCGTAGGCTTTTAAGGCTGGGCTGACAGAACGCACGCGGTCTACTGGTTTCCAGCCTAAAGCACCTTTGGCGTCCATAGCAGCACGGCGTTCTGCCAATACGGCATCACTGACACCAATGGCAATGCTGCGGTTTGGAATATCAATGGCAATAGCGTCGCCTTCTTCGACCAGCGCTATGGCACCGCCGCTGGCGGCCTCTGGCGATACGTGGCCTATAGATAAACCCGAAGTACCACCGGAGAAACGGCCATCTGTGATCAACGCACAAGCTTTGCCTAAGCCCATAGACTTTAAGTAGCTGGTTGGATACAACATTTCCTGCATGCCTGGGCCACCTTTTGGCCCTTCGTAGCGGATAATCACTACGTCACCTGCGACAATTTTACCGGCCAGAATGGCGTCTACTGCGCTGTCCTGACTTTCAAAAATACGGGCGCGGCCGTTAAATACCAGGTTTTCTTTTTCCACACCTGCAGTTTTTACGATACAGCCGTTTGGCGCTAAGTTGCCGTATAGCACAGCCAAACCACCGTCCTGGGAATAAGCGTGTTCTTTGCTGCGGATACAACCTTCAACGCGGTCGTCATCCAAAGTCGGGTAACGGCAATCCTGCGAAAAGGCCTGAGTGGTGCGGATACCGGCAGGGCCTGCGCGGTAGAAGTCTTTTACCGCCTGATCCTGGGTCGTCATAATGTCGAAACGCTCTAATACATCACCCAGCGACGAGCCTGCTACATGAGGCGTATTGGGGTTCAGTAAACCGGCGCGGTTTAATTCGGCCAGAATAGCAATGACACCACCAGCGCGGTGTACGTCTTCCATATGGTATTTTTGCGTGCTTGGCGCCACTTTGGATAAATGCGGCACTATGCGTGATAAGCGGTCTATGTCGCTCATGCCAAAATCCACTTCGGCTTCTATAGCGGCAGCCAATAAATGCAGCACTGTGTTGGTGGAGCCGCCCATGGCGATATCCAGCATCATGGCGTTTTCAAAGGCAGTTTTATTGGCGATGCTGCGTGGCAAAGCGCTGGCGTCGTTCTGTTTATACCAGCGGTTGGTCAGGTCCATAATGCGCTGGCCTGCACTGATAAACAGCGCTTTACGATCGGCGTGAGTGGCCAGCATAGAGCCATTGCCCGGTTGGCCTAAACCTAAAGCTTCGACTAAGCAGTTCATCGAGTTGGCGGTAAACATACCAGAGCAGGAACCACAGGTTGGGCAGGCGCTGCGCTCAATTTTTTCGCTGTCAGCATCTGTCACGTTGGGGTTGGCGGCCGAGACCATAGCGTCGACTAAATCCAGCTTGATGATCTGATCCGACAGTTTGGTTTTGCCCGCTTCCATTGGGCCACCTGACACAAAAATGGCTGGAATATTTAAGCGAAGTGCCGCCATTAACATGCCAGGGGTGATTTTGTCGCAGTTGGAAATACAGACCATAGCGTCGGCGCAGTGACCGTTGACCATATATTCCACCGAGTCGGCAATGATTTCGCGCGAAGGCAGGCTGTACAACATACCGCCGTGGCCCATGGCGATACCGTCGTCTATGGCGATGGTGTTGAATTCTTTGGCAATACCACCCGCTTCTTCTATAGCTTCAGCCGCCAGTTTGCCTAAATCGCGTAAATGCACATGGCCAGGCACAAACTGGGTGAAGGAGTTCACTACGGCAATAATAGGTTTACCAAAGTCGGTATCTTTTACCCCTGTGGCACGCCATAAAGCACGGGCTCCCGCCATATTGCGGCCTTCGGTGGTGGTGGCAGATCTTAACTTTGGCATATTTAGGTAACTCCAATTTAGTGTGTTCCCCTGCGTACTTGGAACCGCAGCGTTGTTGACTTCGCTCCTCGCCCCAGTCACATAGTGAACTATGCTCCTGGGGTCTCGCTCGCTTGTCGCCTAGCTGCGACTCCAATTACTTTGGTTACAGTTTGTTTGATTCGTGCTCCGCGTTTTGATATTTGACGCAGAGCCTTATTTATTTTTCTTAAGTTTAGCGGCTTAAGCCCGCATTGAGCCTGCTTTGGCTTGTGTCTGTTCAGACTCAACACAATCCAGAAATTCGATATCGTATAACTTGTTCAGCTGGTTGGTCAGCAGGCTGATTGGCTTGTCGCTGACGATAGACAAAGTCACCAGTAAGCCGCTGAAATCAGCCATAGGTTTCATTTCCATTCCGGCCACTTCAAAGCCACGGTAACGGGTGACCTGCAATAACCGCTCTAATACCACAGGTTGGTTTTTAGTCTGGATGGTTAGTACATGGTTGCTCATTGGGCTTTCTCCGTTAACATATCCTGATTGGCTGCTCCTGGCGGTACTAATGGCCAGACGTTGTCGGTTTCATCTATTCGCACGTGTAATAAGTAAGGGCCTGGCCAGGTAAACATGGCTTCCAGCGCCGGTAATACCTCGTCTTTGCGGCTGATGCTGTGGCCTGGTATGGCAAAAGCAGCGGCTAAAGAGACAAAATCCGGGTTGTCGGACAAATCGGTTTCGCTGTAGCGCTCGTTAAAAAACAGCTCCTGCCACTGTTTCACCATGCCTAAACGCTGGTTATCCACTATGACAATCTTCACCGGCAGGCGGAAACGCTTGATGGTGCCCAGTTCCTGCACATTCATCATAAAAGAGCCGTCGCCGCTGACTGCTACTACCGTATCTTTTGGTCGGGCTAACTGTGCGCCTATAGCAGCTGGCAAGCCAAAACCCATAGTGCCCAAACCACCACTGCTTAAGTGATTACGCGGGTGACTAAAGCTCATATGCTGCGCCACCCACATTTGATGTTGGCCTACATCGCAGCACACTACGGCGTTGTCCGGCATGCGTTCGCTTAACTGCTTCAGCATTAAAGGCGCGAAGATACGCTCACCCGGATGGTCATAACGCCAACCGTGCTGCTGTTTCATCGCCAGACAATGTTTTAACCAGTCTTCACAGTGAGTGGGTACTGACATCGCAGGCAAAAGCTCGCGCAAATCACCCAGCATGGCGCATTCGGCATGGCGTAATTTGTGCAGCTCGGCTGGGTCTATATCGATATGAATAACCTTGGCGTCGGGCGCAAAAGCGGCCAGTTTACCTGTGACGCGGTCGTCAAAACGGGCACCTAAACAGATTAATAAATCGCATTGCTGCACCGCCAAATTCGCCGCCTGAGTGCCGTGCATACCCAGCATACCCAGGTAATAAGGGTTTGAAGGCGGCACTGTGCCCATGGCTTTTAACGTAGTGACCGAAGGCATTGGGCTTTGGGTTAAAAAATCTTGCAGCTGCGCTACCGCATCGGCCATATGCACGCCACCGCCTATGTAAGCTATTGGGCGCTTGGCGTTTTGAATTAATAAGCGCGCCTGATCCAAAGCTGCAGCGGGTAAAAACTGCGGCTGGGATTCAGCGGCATCTTCCACTAAACGCGGTTTAAACTGCACTTCAGCCAGTTGCACGTCTTTTGGAATATCCACCAGCACAGGGCCTGGGCGGCCTGACATGGCCAGTTCAAAAGCTTCGTTTAAGGTGTGTTCCAATTCGGTCACGTCTGTCACCATAAAGCTGTGTTTGGTAACAGCCAGGCTTAAGCCTAAAACGTCGACTTCCTGAAAAGCATCTGTGCCCATCACGGCTTGGGATACCTGACCTGTGATGGCGACTAATGGCACTGAATCTAATAAAGCGTCAGCTAAGGAGGTGATTAAGTTAGTAGCGCCTGGGCCTGAAGTGGCCATACAAACGCCGACTTTGCCTGAACTACGGGCATAACCTATGGCAGAAAAAGCCCCACCTTGTTCATGACGGCACAGGTAGTGTTTGACTTTGCTCTGATACAGCGCGTCGTAGATTGGCATAATAGCTCCGCCGGGGTAGCCGAAGATATGTTCGACTCCCTTTTGCTCCAGCAGCTTGATTACCAGTTCTGCGCCTTTCATGATGTATCCCATCCTTTTCTATCGTTTGTTTGTCAGTACAACAAAACCTTTTTTCGAAATTTCCGGGGACCTTAAAACACAAAACCCCCGGACCTTTCGGTGCGGGGGTTTTGTTGAGAATTTTTTTGCTGCCTAAAATTCCAAACGCGAGCCCCCGCAGTGACTAATCACCACGATTACGAGGACCACAATAATGTTCAGAATAGAAGCTAAACGCATTTTTTAATTTAACTCTTTGGTTAAGTTTATCTTTATCTATTCGGCGGTGTTTTTACGTTAGGTGCCGAAAATTTGTGCCTATAGAAATAGCCGTCTACACATCTTAAGTCAACAACTATTTTTGCTTTTGGCGGATTTTTGTAAAAAAATTACAAAAGCTGCAATTTTAGGCAGAATAAGCCAAAATCTTAACCAGAGTGTGGTGCAGTGTTGGTGTAATGGATCAATTAGAGCTGTTTGACTTACCCAATCCTTGTATTGGGGTTTGCGAAAACAACAGCAGAGGTTATTGCCTCGGCTGTTTGCGCTCGCGTGACGAACGCTTTAACTGGCACAACAAACCCTTGGCTGAACGCTCACGTATTCTAAAACTATTGGAACAACGCAGAGCAAGACGCGATGCGGCACGGCTTGCAGGTAAGCCGGATCAGAGTCTTGAAGCTGATGTTGGTAGTACACCAGATATGTTTGGTTTCTGAATCTGTCTGCTCAAACCCGCGCTGTTGGCACGTTAGCGCAGTTACTGCGCGGTCTTTGCCAGTTTTCAGTGACGATCTGCTCGGACTGTTTGACTAACTCACCAGCAATAAACTCGTACACCATCGCCAGATAAGCGTAACCTATGGTTTCGTCTGAGCCTTCGTCAGTCAGGCAATGTTTATAATCTTTGTCGGTCAGCGGCACTTTGATAGCGCCACTAAACCAATGGGCTTTCAGCGGATACTGTTTTTCACTAAACAGCAACTGCGGATCTATGCCGACGGCTGCGGTTTCACAGTCAGCTTGCTTTAAAGTATTCAGAAAAAGGTGCTGACCTTTGAGTTCCCATACGCCCTGATACCCACACTGTGCCTGGTTTTTCAACTTCAGACGCAGTTCATCAGCAGCATAGAGTTTTTCCAGTGGGCTACTATCTACGTCATGGGGTACACCATCGACAATAAACTGATCCGCTTTTTGCACAGCCGCCAGACTGACAGTGCTAAAGCACAACAACAGACTCAAACAAAAATAATGCATGAAAACTCCCCTGTGGCTCTGATTCGACACTGCGGTTGTAAAAACAGGCACGATCTAGTTGTAGCCTTAATTCTGCACCAGTTGCAACCTCAGTTCTGTTATTTATTTTTAATCTTTACGCCTTATTTCAGTTTAGGGTTCACGGATAGATTGCACCTTGTTGTGCCACTGGTTTAGAGTGAACTAATGAACTATGCGGAGTATCTGATTTTTGAGTCAGTCCCTAAGCACTTCCACAACTGAGCTAAAGCGTCAGCTCAGCGCTATCAGGCACAAGTTTACTAACTCGTTGTGGCGTAGCTTTGCCCTGATTGCGCTGATTGGTGTCCCTCTGTCTGTTGTCCGCTCGTTAAATACCGGTTGGCTACCGGTTTATACCGTTCATGCGTTAGTCGGCCTGGCTTTAGTCGTAGGGGCTTTTGCCTGTCATAAAATGCCGCTGCATCCGAAAGGGGTATTGCTGATCCTGGTATTTTGGCTGATAGGCTTACCCGGTGCTTTAACTTTTGGTTTTGCTTCTCCCGGCGTTTGGTGGCTGGTGTTAAGTTGTGTAGTCGGCTACGTGCTTTACAACGCCAAAGTCGCCATGGCGCTGGCGTTAGCCACCTTATTCAGCCTGATTGGCACAGCTATGGGGTTTATGCTGGGTTATCTGCAAATTCCGGTCAGCGTGACCCGTTATATGGCAGATCCAGCCTCTTGGGCGACTTATCTGATCGTAAACTTTATCGCTTTTTTTGTCGTGATCCGTACTTTTATCACTTACACCGAATCTTTACAGGCCACTACTCAACACAAGTTCCGGCAGTGGATAGATGATTTGCCAATGGGTGTGGTGGTAACGGGGAAAGATCAACAGCCCTATTACAGCAATAAAGCTGCTGAAGAATTATTGGGGCCGGCACCGGCACAGCCTCTGGCTTTTGTTGCAGGTACAGACAACATTTATCCAGCCGCGCAAATGCCTGCAGCTAAGGCTTTGGCTGGGGAAACTTGTCAGTCAGACGATATGGAAATCGAACAGGATGGAGTTCGTCGTCATATGCAGGCCTGGGGGCGGCCCGGCTACAACGAACATGGTGAACTGACCTTCGGTATCGCAGTGTACGAGGATATCAGCGCCCGTAAACAGCTGGATTTGCTGAAAAACCGTTTTGTTTCTACCGTCAGCCACGAACTGCGTACGCCTTTAACCTCTATCCACGGCGCTTTGGGCTTAATTTTGGGTAATGCTTTGGGCGAACCCAACGCTAAAATACGCGCCATGCTGGAACTTGCAGAGCAAAATAGTCAGCGTTTGATCCGGCTGATTAACGACATTCTGGACATGCAAAAAATTGAAGCAGGCCAGATGAGTTTCAGTTTACGAAAGTCCAACTCGCTCCCCTGCTACGCTGTGCCGTTAACCAAATGGCGGCTTATGCTCAGCAGCATAAAGTGAGTCTAGAATTGGAGCCTGTATCTGAAGACTTGTGGGTATGGGCAGACAGCAATCGTCTGATACAAGTGCTGGCCAATTTGTTATCCAATGCTGCTAAGTTTTCTTTTGCTGACTCTGTAGTTCAGTTACAGGTACAGCAGCAGGAGCAACTGATTCGAATCACGATCACCGATCAGGGTCCAGGTATAGACGAAGCATTTAAAGCGGTAATATTCCGACCTTTCAGCCAATCGGACACCTCAGACGTGCGCAACTTTGGTGGCACAGGTTTAGGCTTGAGTATCAGCAAATCTATTGTGGAAAGACATGGTGGCACCTTAACTTTTGACAGCACCGCAGGTGTTGGCAGCAGTTTTTATATCGACTTGCCGGGGTCAGAGTCTTGACTCTGCCCCCTATATTGATTGCTTAATCAGACTAAATCTCTGCACAAGCCTGATCAAAGGGTCGGAGCCAAAGCTCCGACCCTTTTTTTAGTTTTGCCAGATTTGCAGCTGATGTGCATTCAGCTCTGGGGTTTCACCTTCCTGCCAAGTCACTGTCATGCCTGCAGGTACTAAATCAGCGGGTACGGCCAGAGTCTCAGCCGACAAGTTCAGCAGCATCAGGCTTTGTTTATCGCCTTTGGATCGGACTATTTTCAGTAACTTACCTTCGGCTAAAAACTCTGCTTTGTAATCACCCGCTATACCAAACTCAGCACGATCGGCCTTTTGCTGGATCAGGAATTTATACAAAGACCAGACCGACTTCGCATCTGCCTGCTGTGCTGCGACGTTGTTCGGCCCTTGTTGCTGAGCCGCTAAAAACGGTGCCCACCAGCTGCTTTCGGCCTGAGGTGGGAATAAATCATCCCGTTGCACCCAGACTTTTTCGGCCGTACTAAAGCCAGCCTGAGCACTGTTATCCCAGAACATAGGCGAGCGGCGGTGTAAGTGCTCTTTGTCCGACGCCTGGGTCAACGCAATTTCTTCGCCGTAATAGATGTAGGTCGTGCCCGGTGAGCTAAACAGCAAAGCCGCAGCCAGCTTAGCTTTGTTAAAATCCTGACCTATTTGCCAGCTTAAACGCGGCTGATCATGATTAGTCAGGAAAGGGCTGAAAAACTCCATAGGCGCAGAGGTGGTTTTGCGTTGTTGCAGGTTCGCCATCAGCAGATTGTCTGTGGATGAAGCGCTTTGCTGCATAGTGCCAAACTCGGCGTTTTGTTTGCCAGCGTTTAGCAGCTCTAGCACTTTGTAACCAAATTCAAAATCGAAACCCGCATCCAGCCCTTTACCATCCCCCCAGTATTTAGCTGCTACAGGCAAGTCAACCCAGGCTTCGGCCACCAGATAAGCGTCCGGCTTTACGCTTTTGACATACTGGGTAAAGTCGACCCAATAGTCGATCGTGCCCTGGGTATCAGCCCTTTGTTGTGGGCCATCTTCCTGCACATAACGCACAGCGTCTAAACGGAAGCCCGCGACTCCTTTGTCCAGCCAGAATTTAGCCATTTTTTTCATTTCAGCAATGACATCAGGGTGTTTTAAATTCAGATCCGGTTGTGAGGCACCAAAAGCAGCATAGTAATAGGCCTTGCGCTCCTCGTTATAATGCCAAACCGCTTCAGGTTTTACTTCAGTACTCCAGGCCGGTCCCCAGCCATCGCTCGGCAATTCGTCACGCCAGACAAAATAATCTTTATAAGGGGCTTCGCCTTTGGCTGAACGTTGAAACCATTCATGTTTGTCAGAGATATGGTTAATGACTAAATCGAGGATAATATTAATATTTTTAGCTTTGGCTGCCTGCACCAACTGCTCAAAATCCTGCATAGAACCGTAATCTTGTTCTACCTGATAAAATTCGGTGAAGTCGTAACCATGGTAAGAAGGAGCTTCGAACATAGGCGTGAGCCAAATGGCGTTAATACCTAAATCCTGTAAGTAAGGCAGCTTGGCTTCAATACCTTTGAAATCACCAGTGCCATCGCCGTTGGTGTCATAAAAACTGCGGGGCCAGATTTGATAAAACACAGCATCCTGCCACCAGGGATTTGTCGCTTGCGCAAGCTGGGTCACAGCGGCCTGAGTTTCAACGGAAGCGGTGTTGGTGGTTTGTTCCGGCGCTTTGCCACAACCAGTTAAAGCTAAGGCTAACGCCAGCGTAAGCAATGATTTATTCAGCATTCGAAGATCCCTGTTTTTTGAGTTTGACCCAGCTTAGTCAAATTCCGGCCACAGGACCAGACTGCATACGAATGCACCCCACTGGTGCATTCAATTTAGTACTGAATAGGCTTACTGGTTGGTTAAACGCTTGCCAAAAGAGATGGCGTAAGCAGGTGAACGCATTTGTAACACTCTGTCGCCGCTTGCACGCAGACCGCTGCTCAAGACATTGGGGTCAAAATTAACACCGGTGCAGGCTTCGCCACCTTGCTCTGTGATAGACAATAAGCCTATATCCAGAGTTTTACGCTCTTTAGGCCATAACACCGAAGGATCAGTTTCGGTATCGCCTGCTTCCCCCAGCACCAGCTGCATGGTCCACTGAGTTGGGCCTTTGGCTAAACGCTCCGCCAGACGCTGTTGCAAAAACTCTGTTGGCGGTGCTTTGATTTCAGCTTCAGTTAAACCTTTCACACCATCTTTAGGTACAAATTGCCAACGTACTTTTTGCTCCACACCACTATTGTCTTTGATAAAGAAAGTGTGAATACCAAAATATGGCGTAGTGGCGTAGCTCCAGGGTGGAGAGTTTTTCGCTAAATACTCAGCCTGAGGTTGAGTATCCGGATGAGCCGCACGGAAGGCCTGAATTTTAGCCATGTCAGGCTTGCCAGTGGCCGGGTCTGGAATTTGAGTTTGCAACAGGCCTAAAAAGTTTTCCGGATCTTTAGCGCCAAACACAGGTGTGGTTAACATAGCAAAATGCTGGATTTGACCATTGGCTGTTTTTAGCTGCAAACCTAAACCCCGGGGAGAGCGAGCATTTTCCGGCGCTTTAGGATTACCACCCGCCATAGAGAAACGCGCAGTCACAGGCACAGTTTCACCTGATAACCAGGCCACTGAACTGAAGTTTTTTGCATCAGGTAAAGCCTGAAAACTGCCAACAGCACAAAAACCTTTGGCATGACCTTTACGCTCGCCTTTATGTTCACCAAAAATTTTGGCAAACACATCGATAAATTGATTCGGTGTGGCCTGTTCAGCGGCAGACAAAGCCGGGCTCAACGCCAGTAATAGCGACAAAGTAATTTTGTTCATGGACCATCCTTTTTGGATCAGTGACTAGATACTATGGACAAAGACAGGGCGAGCAAGCAAAAACTTTCAAAAAGAAAATAAAAAAAGATTTTTGAACATAGCAGCAATGCGACTATGGCCTGAAGGCTGCACTGCAAGACAGCAGAGCATAAAAAATGGCCACCGAGGACTACAAAACAGTGGCCACTGGGAAATCAAAGTAGTTAGAACATTGCAGCGGCGTTGACTGCAAGAACGACGGGTTAAAGGATGCCAGAGATTGAGCGCATCAAACCTTTAACCAGTTCTGGTTCAGCTTCGGCGTATTCCATATTGACCTGATTGGCTGTCGATAAAATACGGGTCTGGTAACGTTTCCACTCCGTCTCTTCAGTGGAGCTGACATTTTTATAGCCACTGTTACCTTGTTTTAAGCTGGCTTTATTTTCTTCCAGTACCACCACGCCTTTTTTCGCGCGCTCAGAAATTTGCAGGTCAGTGATGATGCTGTAATGCACATCTTTTACCAGCGCATCAGCAGCTAAACCTATTAAAGCGCCACCAACAGTTGCTGCGGCACGACCACTGCCACTACCAAACTGGTTACCTATAGCACCACCGACTAAAGCTCCACCAAAACCACCACCTAAGAGTTCATTCTGGCTACGTAAATCAGTTTCACCGGCTTGTAACACGTTAGCCTGTAATAAGAAGTTAGCTTGCTCAGGGTCACGCACTACGCGGTAACCTTTAGCCTGAACTGCTTCGATGATCTGAGGCTCAATAGATAAACCTTGTTGATCCGAAGTATTACGCACCTGGATAAACACGGTACGTTTGTCATCTGCAACAGGGTCTAAAAAGATGGTGTCACTCATCTTGGTCTGAACTTGCAAATTCCTTTTGCTGATCGCCGTATGAGTGGCCGAACAGCCTGACAACATCAAAGCACCAATAGCTAAAGCAGCAACAGCGATTTTCATTTTTGACATACAAACTCCATAACACGAAGTGAAATTAGACCTGCGTAGTTTAACGGACAGCACGCTGCAGACCAAGGCGAAGTGTTCATACATCAGGTTAAAAGTTGTAACAGACTATGCCGTTTTATGCTTCTGCTGCCGTATCGATAGGAAGTATAGGCCGAAAGACTG
Source organism: Rheinheimera sp. KL1 (assembly GCF_001275035.1). Classification (NCBI taxonomy): domain Bacteria; kingdom Pseudomonadati; phylum Pseudomonadota; class Gammaproteobacteria; order Chromatiales; family Chromatiaceae; genus Rheinheimera; species Rheinheimera sp. KL1. The sequence continues at coordinate 51,619 of NZ_LAMX01000006.1, read as the reverse complement.
AATTGCAGATGAACTAACAGGGACAGCTCACATTTTAAATTGATTGAGTTAAAGTACAGCCATAAAGTTCAAGCAAAGAGCCGTACAAGTGACACTAGACAACCTTCCCTATTGGCGCCTATCCAGCTTTTACTTTTTTAACTGCGTTGCTTTAGGTTTGATGCTGCCCTTTTGGGGCCTTTATATGCACTCTCTTGGTTATCATGCTGCAGAAATAGGTTTTGTCACCTCTCTGTTGATGATTACTAATATTTTTTCACCGCCACTCTGGGGCTGGTGGGCGGATAAAACAGGTCATCGTCTGGCCTTAATCCGCTGGGGAGCTGCGGCCAGTGTGTTGTGCTTTGCCTGGCTGCTGAAAGACTTTGGCCTGGCGGGGATGACTCTGGCCATTATTGCCTGTGGAATTTGTTGGCAAGGTATTAACGCTCAGTTTGAAACTATTACTCTGGATTATTTACGTGAGAACAGCAGGGATTACAGCAGGATCAGACTGTGGGGCTCAGTAGGCTTCGTTTGCGCGGTGAGTGGCGGCGGCTGGTTATTTGATCGGGTTCAGCTGAGCCTGCTGCCCACATTGATAGTCTTCGCTTTAGCCTTGATGTGGGGCAGCACCCTCACGATCAGGGAAGCTACTAAAACGACAAAACTTCGGCCTCAAACCCAAAGTCTGTGGCGACGTATTCGCCAACCTGCACTAATCACGCTATTGCTAGGCCTCATGCTGGCCTATTTTAGTCACGGTAGTTATTACAGTTTTTATAGTATTTATCTGGAGCAACTAAAACACGATAAAACTACTATGGGTTTACTCTGGTCTTTAGCTGTTCTGGCTGAACTGCTGGTTTTTGCTCTGATGCCTTTGTTACTAAAGCGTTTTTCAGTGGCGACCATTTTACTTGTCAGCGTGTGCGCAACCTCCTTGCGTTGGCTGGGTATAGCGTTTGGCGCAGACTGGATAGGTATCCTGGTGTTTTGCCAGTTGTTGCACGGACTGAGTTTCAGCGCTGTACACGCCTGCGCCATTGAGTTGCTTTATCGCTACTTTGGCAATGATTACCAAGGCCGCGGTCAGGCTTTGTATTACTCCCTTTGTGTCGGCGCAGGGCAAGCAACTGGTGCACTTGTCAGTGGCTGGCTATGGGAGTTAAATCCAACAACCAGCTTTGTTGTATCAGCCTCTGCTGCGGGTATCGCTGCAATGCTGATTCTTGCTGCTTTGTATCAACCTTCCTTGTCATTACTTAGGCGCAGGCCCGGTACTGGCGCGAATGAGCAACTGGTGAGGCAAGATATGAACTAATTTTTCTGGCTGCTTACCTTCAATCAGGTCGATTAATAAGGTAGCACAATACTCGCCAATCAGAGTTAAAGGTTGAGCTACTGTGGTTAAAGGCGGAGCGCTGTATTGCGACAGTGCAATACCATCTACACCTATCACCGAAACATCTTCAGGCACCCTGTACCCCAACTCACGCAAGGCGTGCAAAGCACCAATGGCAACCTGATCGCCAAAACAGAAAAATGCGGTAGGCCGATCTTTCAGTTGCATAATAGCCTGCACTCCTGCCACCCCAGATTCACAGGAATAGTCCCCCTGATACAGCAACTTTTCGTCAAAATGCACTTTTGCCTGCTGTAATGCTGTTCTGAAGCCCCTTTCCCTTTGCTGACTGCTCAGAATATGTGATGTTCCTGTGATCATTGCGATACGGCTATGACCAAAACTCAACAAATGTTCAGCTGCATCTTTGCCTATAGCCACATTATCGACCCCAACTTTAGGTATGCCCTCTAAGTCGCAAAACTCAGACGCATTCACTATTGGCGGTAATTGCTCGTGTAAAGGCAGCTTTGGATCAACATCAAAAGGGATACGCTGCGAGTTGGTAATGATGCCATCCACTTGTCGGGTCTTTACCATTTCAGCAAAAGATCGCTCCAGCACAGGATCGTCCTGAGTATCTTTCAGAATGACGGAATAACCTCTGGCCAGCGAAATTTGCTCTATGGTCCGGACTATAGGTGAAAAATAGGGATTGGTAATATCAGGCAACATAATGGCGATATTGCGTGAACGCCCTTGTCGTAAACTGGCAGCCAGACGATTAGGGATATACCCCATATCTTCAACAACTTTCATCACCAGATCACGGGTTTTCTCTGAAACCCGATCAGGATTGTTTAATGTACGGGATACTGTAGCCATGCAAACGCCGGCTTTTTTGGCGATGTCTCCCATAGCCAAATGTTTAAACTGATTGTTCGACATAAACTAACAACCCCTTGGTCATATCCACTGCATCAACTCTACATGCAGCGCCAAAGCCTGATAACAAGCTCACTTAAACTCATGATTTTTATAATTCTTAAGCGTTTTAACTGCATTGGAAATCGTTTTCACAAATGCTTTCTAAATTCATAAAAATGCGCTAAAAAACAGCCTTTACAGCGAAAACATCTCATTTTTCCAGGATTTTTTCTGTCAGAAATGTAACCCATTGCGGCACAACATCCTAGAAAAATATACCTCGGAAATTTACTGTATAGGTATATGTACTCAAATTTATTGTGTAACAAATAATCAAAAGCAATTTTCATTTTGCAAAAACAATCTCAAAAATACACTTAAACCACTGTTATATATAAAATATAAGCAGATTTCATATAAAATAAACAGGCTTGACACCTTGAAAACAAAAAGTTATTTTTTAAACAATTAAGAATTCAGGTGGTTGCTGCATACCATCGAGAAATTGGAAAAATGTCCGTTCAGGATATTTTTTTAGCACTAAATGGAAATCGATTTCCAACACATAACAAAATAAAACCAAAGCAGTAGCGGGCGCGCAAATACGCACTCAACAGGGATAAGACGATGAAAAATAAAACACACTGGTTCCGGCGCAATGCGCTGTCTTTTGCTGTTGCCAGCACTTTATTAGGCGGCGTGGTACCTGCCGCTTTTGCTCAGATAGAAGGCTCGACTATAGCGGGTAAAGTGATCCAACAAAGCGCAGAGCGCAAAGCTGGCGGAGTAACAGTTACAGCCACAGACAAAGACAGGGGCTACAGTAAAACGACTCAAACCCGCGAAGATGGTTCTTATGTCTTCGTTGGCCTGAAACCCGGTATTTATCTGATCAAAGTAGGTGATAACGCGACAGAACCAGTAGAGCTGCGGATTGGTCAAAAAGCGACTGTGGACATCACATTAGAAGCGCCCAGTGACGATAACATCGAACGCATAGCTGTGAGTGGCGTGCGTATTGAAAGCTTTTCCGGGGGCGAAGTGGGCACCAACATTACCCCGGAAATGATTGCCCGCCTGCCACAAAACAACAGAAATTTCTTATCTTTTGCCGATCTTGCGCCTGGCGTGCAACTCAATACCGATGGTCAGGGTAACGTGAGTATCCGCGGTGGTGCTCAGCACCAGCGTAATGTGAACGTGTTCCTCGATGGGGTCAGCCAAAAAGATTATGTCCTCAAAGGCGGTGTGACAGGTCAGGATTCCAGTCGTGGTAATCCCTTCCCACAAAATGCTATTGGTGAATACAAAGTCATTACCCAGAATTACAAGGCAGAATTTGACCAGGTTGGCAGTGTGGCCATTACAGCAGTCACCCGCTCCGGCACAAACGAATTTGAAGGCGATGTTTTTGTAGACTACACCAATGAAAGTTTGCGTGAAGCTGAACCTAACGAGCAAAACGGTAAAACTGAGTCACTGACCCGCCATGCTGGTATGTTGTTGTCGGGCCCTATTGTGACAGACAAGCTGCATTTTTTAATGTCGTATGAACGTAAAGAAATTCAGGAGCCTGTGGATATCCCTGGCGGCGCCGGTGTGAATCTGGTGACTCTGCCCGCTGAGCTGGAAGCCATGTTGGGCCGGGAAACCTCAGGTTTTGACGAAGATTTATTTTTTGGCAAACTGGACTGGGCGATCAACGATGACAACTCGCTGGAAGCTTCCGTCAAATTAAGAGATGAAAGCGATGTTGCCGATTTCGGTGGTGCCAATACGCTGAGTTATGGGGTAAACCGCGAAGTCAAAGACCACAGATACAACGTCAAGCATGTGTACTATATGGATCATGGTCAGAACGAATTCCGCCTGACTTACGAAGACGCCAGCTGGAACCCAAAACCTTATACAGATGGCCCTGGTATTGTGCTGCAAACTGCAACCCGTCAATCCATTTTGAATATGGGAGGCGGCCGTAATTTTCAGGACAAAGGCCAAAAAGGTTGGGCAGTGCAAAATGACTACACTCTGCTGGATTTAGAATGGCAGGGTAACCATGTAATTAAAGCTGGTATTAAATACAAGGAGATCACCCTCAACACCCTGCAACAGCAACCCTACAACCCGCAATATTTTTATAATGTTGAAATAAATGGTCCAGGCACTTTTGCGATAGATCAGCCTTACATGGTGGAATGGGGTGTGCCTGCCACCGGCTCAGTGGGCGGTAATGTGGAATCCGAAAATACCCAGCTAGGCTTGTTTATTCAGGACGATTGGGAAGTGACAGACCGATTAACACTGAACCCTGGTGTACGCTGGGATTATGAAGAAACGCCAAGCTATAAAAACTACCAGACGCCACCAGAATTGGTAGCGGCATTACGTGGTTGGTCTAATCTGGACAACGCTAATTACAACATTGAAGACTACATCAGCACAGGCAAAGAACGCAGTTATTTCAAAGGTGCATGGCAACCAAGATTTGGTTTTAGCTATGTGATGGACGATAGCCGCAGCCATACAGTATTTGGTGGCTATGGCCGATCTTACGACCGTCAGCAATTCGATTTTGTGCAGTTGGAAGAAAGCAGGGGCTCCTTTGCACAGGTCAGTTATCTGTTTAACGGTGATCCAGCGAATCCATGTGGCCCGACTGCAACAAACTGTACCAGTTGGGACCCTGCGTATTTAACTCAGGCTGGTCTGGATAGCTTATTGTCGAGCATTGATGTGAAAGGTGAACGTTTCCTGCTGAATAATGATCTGAAAACCCCTTATTCCGATCAATTTAGCGTGGGACTGCGCAGCAACTGGGATGAATGGAACACCGAAGTCAGTATTGCGCATACCGAGTCCAAAGACGGTTTTAACTGGCTGCTCGGTAACAGGAGACCGGATGGCAAATTCCTGCAGGATGGTACCACTTGGGGTCAGCCCTGGGCCTTTGGCGTTCCAGGCTGGGGTAACCTAATACTGTCATCTAATGATGGTCAGACCCGCATCAAAAATATCTTCGTGAAGATTGATCGGCCACACAGAGATTACTGGGGAATTAACCTGGCTTATACCTTCAGCGATGCTGAAGAAAACCGGGTATTCAGTGAAGTTTTTGCGCTGGATTATGAAAGCGTAGCCGACTATGGCTGGAAGAAATCTGTAGGCGTACCAGAACACCGTATTGTGTTATCAGGTAGTTACGATCTGCCATGGGAAATGTTTGCTGCCTTTAAATACACCTGGGCTTCAAAAACCACCTATGAATATCTGGACTGCAGACAAGGCGGCAGTGCCTGCTTCTTTGACCGTACCGATCCTGCGAAAAGTGATTACCAACGTTTTGACCTGTCGTTAAGCAAAGAGTTGGTAGCAGCTATCTGGTCGATGGATCTAAGTTCAGAGTTCGCTTCGATATCCAGAATCTGTTTAACCAAAATAATTACAACAACTTCAACTTAAACCCTGACTCAGCAGAATTTGCTATGCCGAACGCCTTTACCTCCACCAACGGCGGTAAGCGTCAGCTAAAACTTTCTGCGGGCTGGAGCTTCTAGAGCATGTTGATGACTGTGCCTGAAATTTTCGGGCACAGTTTTTTGTTGTAATGGAGAATCTGATGTTATTCGCAAAGTTACTGAACACTTTACTGCTGAGTTCTGCAGTTTTATTGGTTAGTGTTGGCTGCCAGGCTGCAGCTTTTAACGCAACCGGCTACGACAGTCATGTTGAATTGCAGTGTATTGAGTTATGTAAAGCAGAGCAAAAGTACCAGCTCAAGGTATCCATCAATAATGGTGCATGGCAAAACCGGGGAGAGTTCCAGGGTCAGTCACAATTAGACTTTACCAGGGACTTAGGTCGTAATTTAACATTGCGTTATCAGCTATTGTCGGCTGATCAAAAAGAAGTGCTGGCAAGCGCTCAGACCCAAACCAGAGACTTTTCTGACGACGAGTTACTGGAAATGGTGCAGCGTTACACCTTCCGTTATTTCTGGGATCATGCGGATCCAATCACAGGCTGGGCCAAAGAACGCATGCCGAACCCACGCGATGGTGACATTATTACTAGTGGTGGAACAGGCTTTGGTATAGCCGCTTTAATCACTGCCTCAGAACGTGGTTGGGTCAGTCGCGAAGCCGCTGTGGATCGTATGCTGAAAATCACTGCTGCTTCGCAACAGTTAGAGCGTTTCCACGGTATGTGGGCTCACTGGTACAATCCGACGACCGGCAAAGTGCATAACTTTAGTAAATACGACGATGGTGGAGACATAGTTGAATCCGCTTTTCTGGCACAGGGGTTGCTGACAGCCCGGCAATATTTCAATCAAGCCAATGCAAAAGAGCAACAGCTGCGACAAGACATCGGCCGTCTGTGGCAAACCATGGAGTGGAGCTGGTACACCAAAGGCGAAAACATTCTGTACTGGCACTGGTCAAAACGTCACGGCTGGGCCATGAATCATCCGATTAAAGGCTACAACGAGGCCCTTATTGTCTATGTATTAGCCGCAGCCTCTCCGACTCATTCCATCAGCGACGCTCCCTACCACAAGGGCTGGGCGGCAAGCACGGTACACACCTTCCGTAACGGCGACGATTATTATGGCATGAGTCTGCCTTTGGGCGATAAAAGTCAAAAAGGTGGTCCGCTGTTTTTTGCGCATTACTCTTTTATGGGGCTTGACCCACGAGGTTTGCAGGACAGATACGCCAACTACTGGCAACAGAATGTGCGTCATACCCTGATTAACAGAGCCTATAGCATAGACAACCCTTTTGGCTGGAAAGGTTATGGCGAGGATTTATGGGGCCTGACGGCAGGTGATCACGTCCCGGATGGTTATGGTGCTCATGCTCCGGGCATGTACAGCGACAGAGGAACCATAGCGCCCACCGCAGCTTTATCTTCGATGCCTTACACACCAGAACATTCCATGCGGGTGCTGAAGAACCTGTACTACAACCATGGAAAAAATCTGTTTGGCCCTGCCGGTTTTTACGATGCCATAAACCTCAGCGCCAGTTCGGATCCGGTCAAACAGGTGCGCCGGACTTATCTGGCCATCGATCAAGGCCCTATTGTTGGCATGATTGAAAATTACAGAACAGCCTTGTTGTGGAACTACTTTATGCAAGACCCGGATGTGCGCAATGGACTGCATAAACTTGGCTTCACTCTTTATGGAAAACCCATTCAACAGCTCCAGATTGAATCTCAGCCCGCGGCAAAGTCAAAGGAATAAAAGATGACATTGATCACCTATTCAAAAATCGCCAGTGCTGTGGTTCTGGCATTAGCTCTGAGCGCTTGTAATCCGAGCACAATGCAGCAAACAACAGGCTCAGCTCAGCAACAAGCCAAGGGCTCTTCAGCTGCGGTTTCTTCAGAACAAAAGACTATGGATCAGTTTATCAATGAGCTGATCAGCAAAATGACCATTGAGGAAAAAGTCGGCCAGCTGAATTTACTCAGCAGTGATTGGGATAAAACTGGCCCAACCTTGTCCGCCGATTATCAGCAGCAGATAAAAGCGGGCAAAGTAGGAGCTGTATTTAATGCCTATACAGCAAGCTTTACCCGTGACCTGCAGAAGTTAGCAGTAGAACAAACCCGCCTCGGCATTCCTTTGCTTTTTGGTTATGACGTTATTCATGGCCACCGCACTATTTTTCCTATTTCTTTAGGTGAAGCCGCGTCCTGGGATCTGGCCTCTGTGAAAGCAAGTGCCAGAGTTGCGGCAACCGAAGCTTCTGCTGAAGGTTTACACTGGACTTTTGCACCCATGGTCGATATCAGCCGCGACCCGCGTTGGGGCCGGATCTCTGAAGGTTCAGGTGAAGATGTGTTTCTCGCTACCGAATTGGCTAAAGCCAGAGTTCATGGTTTTCAGGGCGACGATTTAAAAGCGACAGACACAGTGCTGGCCTGCGCCAAACATTATGCCGCTTATGGTCAGGCTCAGGCTGGTCGCGATTACCACTCGACAGATATGTCGGAACGTGAACTCTGGGAAACTTATCTGCCGCCTTTTAAAGCCACGGTAGATGCAGGGGTCGCTAGTTTTATGACAGCTTTTAACGATTTGAATGGTGTGCCAGCGACCGCAAATCAGTATCTCATCAAGGATATCCTGAAACATCGTTGGGGTTTTGATGGTTTTGTGGTGACGGATTACACCTCCATCAATGAACTGGTGCCTCATGGTATAGCGGAAAATTTAGCTCAGGCAGGGCAATTAGCGATCAACGCCGGTGTAGATATGGACATGCAAGGCGCTGTGTACAGCCAACACCTGCCGGAACTATTGGCACAGGGAAAAGTATCAGAAGCACAACTGGATCAGGCTGTACGTCGTATTCTGGAAATGAAATACAAACTAGGCTTGTTTGAAGACCCCTACCGTTATTCGGATGAGCAACGTCAGGCAAACCAGGTCTACAAAGCTGAACATCTGGAGGCAGCCCGTGATGGCGCCCGTAAATCTTTTGTATTGCTGAAAAATGAAAACAAAGTTCTGCCTTTATCAGCCAAACAATCTATAGCCTTGATAGGACCTCTGGCCGATTCTAAGGCCGATATGATTGGCTCCTGGTCCGCAGCAGGTGACCGTGCCACTAAACCCGTGACTTTACGTGAAGCCTTAGTCGAGCGATTAGGGCCTGATACCCCTATCCATTATGCCAAGGGTGCAGGTTACGAATTTACTGATACAGACCAGTCTGGTTTTGCTGAAGCTATAGCTGCAGCTAAAAAAGCGGATGTCATCATTCTGGCTATGGGCGAAAAGTGGGATATGACAGGAGAAGCGGCTAGCCGGGTTGAACTGGGCTTCCCTGGCACTCAGGATGCCCTGATGAAAGAGCTGAAAAAGCTTGGTAAACCCATTGTCTTAGTCTTGATGAGTGGCCGTCCTATGACCATCAACTGGGCGAACGACAATCTCGATTCAATACTACACACCTGGTATGCGGGAACTCAGGGCGGTCATGCTATTGCAGACGTGCTTTACGGCGACTATAACCCTGCAGGTAAGTTACCTGTTACTTTCCCACGTCACGTGGGGCAAATCCCTATTTATTACAATATGAAAAACACCGGACGGCCTTACGAACCTGAAGGTCCGGAACAAAAGTACCGCTCCCGTTACCTGGATTCGTCTAATCAGCCACTTTACCCTTTTGGCTTTGGTTTAAGTTATACCAGTTTTAGTTACTCCGCTGTGACTTTGAACTCAGCACAACTGACCCCAACTGGAGAAATAACGGCATCAGTCAATGTGACTAATACAGGTGACAGGGCGGGTGAAGAAGTGGTGCAGCTGTATATCCAGGATAAAACAGCCTCTGTTACCCGCCCTGTGCGCGAGCTGAAAGGTTTCCAAAAAGTAATGCTCGATAAGGGGGAAAGTAAAACTGTGCAATTCAGTATCAAAGCCGCAGATTTAGCCTTTTACAATCTGGATATGGCGTATGTCGCAGAAGCCGGAGAATTTAATCTATTTATTGGCACGGATTCAACCGCATCAAATCAGGCAACATTTCGCCTGACCGACACAGTGCAGTTGCAATCTGCTATGGTCCGCCCCTAGCTCAATAACAGAGTAGCCCTCGTTGGAATTGGGGCTACTCTGTTTATTGCTTACACTAACTCAACGAAACAAAGCGACTTCTTCGTCAGTTAAATAACGGTACTCACCTTCCTCTAAATCCGGGTCCAGTGGCAGAGCGCCGATTTGTTCGCGGTGCAGCTTCTCTACTTTATTGCCGATAGCAGCAAACATGCGCTTGACCTGATGGTAACGCCCCTCGCTAATGGTCAACAACGCCTGATGTGGCTCGACAATCACCAACTCTGCTGGCTTGGTTAAGTCTTTTTCACCACGCAGCATAATACCTTCTGCAAACTGTGCTATCGCAGATTCAGGCACAGGATCGGCCAGCCAGACACGATAGGTTTTAGCACAATGATGTTTAGGCGAACTGATTTTATGCGACCACTGACCATCGTCTGTGATCAGCACCATACCTGTGGTATCCAAATCCAGACGGCCTACTGTATGTAAGCGCTCCATTAAAGGTTCATCCATTAAGGCAAATACAGTATCGTGGTCTGGATCGTCGGTTGAGCAAATATAACCTGCAGGCTTGTGCATCATGATGTAACGCAGCCCAATCAGCTCTAACTCTTCGCCATCCAAAGAGACTTTGTCAGTAGTTTTCAGTTGCAAGGCTGGCTGTTTGGCCAGTTCGCCATTGACTGTCACCAGTTTTTGCCGTATTACCTTGCCGGCCTGACTGCGGGTCAGACCGGTGCAATCACAAATAAACTTATCTAAACGCATATTGAATTTCCTGGATTTTCTATTTCCAGTGTAACCAGATCAGGGGGCAGACTCCAGTTTTGCCGTTGCAGGTACTAGTACTTCAGTTAACTTTTGATCCTTCAGGTGCCAGCGTACTATTCTGTTATTATTCGTGTCCGCTATATAAAGTTCACCGTTAAACACAGCCAAACCACCCGGCTCGTTCAGTTCAGTGCCTATACTTAAGGTCATGACTTGCTGCTCGTCTAAATCCAGCAATCTGATTTTATGGTTGTAGGTATCGGCGACAGCAGAGTATGTTTATCCAACACCACTACGTCTTTATTGTGTTGCAGCAACGCCCTTTTAAAACCACCATCTTTTAAACCAAACTCGAACAACCCCTGCCCGACCAGAGTCTCGACTTTGCCAGAACTTAAATCAATTTGTCGGATGGCACTGGCTTCGGCATCGGCTACCCATAATTTATCACCTCGTAAAGCTAAACCACTGGGCTGGTTAAAAGCGGCATCAACGCGTTTGCCATCCAGCAGCGCTTCTTGTCCGGTACCGGCGAAAGCTTTTAGTTGTGAGCTTTGCAAATCCAGAGTCCAGATTTGATGGCTGCCTGCCATAGCGATATATAACGTGGTTTTATCCAAAGCTAAATCCCAGGGGGAACGCAGCGATGCTTCAGTTGGTGTTGAACCTGGCACTAAACGGCCCTGCGCCAGTTCGCCATTACCTGCAATAGTCGTCACCAGAAAACTGGTTAAATCGATACGACGAATAGCGTGGTTGCCAGTATCAGCCACATACAAAGCATTTTCGGTCAGCACTAACCCCTGAGGCGATGAAAAAGCACTGCTGTCGCTGTGACCATCTTTGAGTTCAGCTATGCCAGAGCCTAAACGTTTCACCAGTTTGCCCTGATGATCCAGCAGCACAATTTGGTTATGCAGCGTATCGCTGATCGCTATATAACGCTCATCCACTGTCAAACTGCCCGGCGCGGCTAATACAGTGTTAAGCGGATCTAACAGCTTGACAGGTAATGGTTTGAGGTTAGGCTCACCTTTAAACTCAGCCAGCAACTGCTCTATCGCCTGATCCAACACGTCATAACGGCCTTCGCCTGAGGTTTGGCCCACGTATTTACCATCAGGGCCTATCAGCACAAAAGTAGGCCATGCCCGCACCGCATAAGCACGCCATAGCTGAAAATCAACGTCATTGACCACGGCGTGCTGCATACCATAACGGCGCACTATGGAGGTCAGAGTGCTTAGCTGCTTTTCGTTGTCAAACTTTGGAGAATGCACAGAAATAACAGCCAGCTTATTGCCATATTTCTGTTCCAGCTTGTGCAGGTCGGGAATGACATGAATACAGTTGACGCAACCGTAAGTCCAAAAATCCAGTAACACCACCTTGCCTTTTAATTGCTGCATGGTGAGTGGTTCAGTCACATTTAACCAGGGTAAACCCGCAGGAAACTCAACGCTATTGGTGCGGGCAGAGGCTTTGGCGAGGCCAAAAGTTAAACTACAGGCCATGATGAAAATCCAGAATAATAGTTTAAAACGCATTAGTGACTCCCGGTCAAACTGCTCTTACTTACTATAGAACGGTCTATCCGTCATTTTCGTTCAATGTTTTACTTGAGTTTAACGATAGATTAATGACAGCGACGGATTTTTGGTTGCTTTTTGACACAGATTTCCTCTATCTTGCTGCACACCAAGGTGTAACTTCTGTGACTTCCGGACTAGAGCTGTCTGTATCTATAGGTCTGCAGAGATAAAAAGCAAAAACTATAACTAAATAAGAGATAAGCATGACTAACTCTACAACACGCGGCAGCTGGGGTTCGCGTATCGGCTTTATATTAGCGGCAGCGGGCTCGGCAGTCGGCCTTGGCGCTATCTGGAAATTCCCTTATGTTGCAGGAGCCAACGGCGGCGGCGTATTTTTATTAGTGTATCTGGCTTGTGTGTTTTCAGTGGGCGTGGTGATGTTACTGGCCGAAATGATGATAGGCCGCACCGCTAAAAAATCTGCTACTTCTGCGTATCGGGCTTTAGGTAAAGGTTACTGGCATGTGGCCGGATGGCTCTCTGTACTCGGAGTGTTTTTAATTCTGGGCTTCTACTGTGTAGTCGGAGGCTGGACCATCGCCTATATTGTGCAAACCATACAAGGCACAGTACTGACCACTGATGCCAAAGTATTAAGTGATACTTTTACTCACTTTATTGCCAACCCAACCTCCTCACTTATTTATACTGCTTTATTTATGATGATCACCGCAGTGATCGTGATTGCAGGGGTACAGGCTGGTATTGAACGTATTTGTAAAATTCTGATGCCTGCTTTGTTTGCACTGATGCTGGTGATGGTGTGGCGCAGTTTGACTTTACCTGGCGCTATCGAAGGCGTGATGTATTTTATTACCCCGGACTGGAGCAAACTCAGTATTAAAATGGTGCTGGACGCTTTGGGGTTAGCCGTATTTTCGTTGTCTGTAGGCGCTGGCTTAATGGTGGCTTATGGCTCCTATTTAAGTCCTGAAACTAAAGTAGTGAACGCAGGTTTATGGATTGCGGGTTTAGCTACTATGGCTTCAGTCTTAGCCGGTTTAATGATTTTACCTGCCGTCTTTGCCTTTGACGTCGACCCTGCTGCAGGTCCTGGTTTAACCTTTATTACTATGCCGGCACTTTTTGCCCAAATGGCGGGTGGTCAGGTGTTAGCGCTCATTTTCTTCTGTTTACTATTGTTTGCAGCTGTGACCTCTTCCATTTCAATTCTGGAACCTGTTGTGGCTTTCCTGATTGATGAATATGGCATGGATCGCAAAATTGCCACTATTCTGGTAGCTATAGTGAACTATATAGTGCTGGGTATTCCTGCGGCTCTGTCTTTTGGTGGCGGCATGGAAAGCTTTACAATTTTCGGAAAAACTCCTTTTGATGCAATGGACTTTATGGCATCCAATGTGCTGATGCCATTAGGTGGTATGTTTGCTGCTACTTTTGTTGGCTGGCGCGTCTGGCCACAAATTAAGACTATACTGGCAGGCGAAGTACCAGGCGCAGTGCAAAAAGTGTACTGGTTACTGGCGGCCATAGTCTCCCCTGTACTGATTGCCATAGTGGCGGTGATGACAATTAAAGGTAGTTAATCCCAGATACGCGATACCGGCCTCGCTAGACCGAAGTGCCGGTTTTGCTGTAGTTTTAAGCATGTAATCACGGAAAAACACGGCTTAGCTTGCCAAAGCATGCTGTGAATGTTGAGATATACCTTTAGAATCAGCAGCTGCAGCTTTGTTAACGGCCAGCTCCTGCAAGAAACGTCATGGTTGTGTTGCCTCTTTCGCCGCAACGCGAAAACAAGCGATCAGACAAGGATAGAAATGATGATAAAAAAAGACTACTTCTGGCCGCTGTTAGGTTTGGCCGCTGTAGCATTTTCAGTCTATGTGCTGCTTGAGCAGCTCAAAGATATCTCCTATGACGACGTAGTGCTCAGCCTGGAAGCCATTTCTCTGCATGGCTGGCTGATGGCCGCGTTGGCGACCGTTTTTGCTTATGTCGCCTTAGCGGGTTACGACCGGCTGGCTTTATCTCACCTGCACAAGAAAGTATCCTGGACCTTTATTTCTGTTGCCTCTTTCACTGCTTACGCCATAGGTCACAACCTGGGTGCGTCGGTATTTTCCGGTGCCGTAGTGCGTTATCGTGCTTACCGTTCTCAGGGCTTAACGGCAGGCGAAGTGGGTATTCTGGTAGCGTTTTGTTCCTTCACTTTCGCCCTGGGCACTATCTTGCTTGGTGGTGTTGTTTTACTGGTTGAACCCAGTTTGCCAGCTCACTTCCACAGCGCTTTGCCCGAATGGGTGGCAGTATTGCTTGGTGTCGGGATGTTGTCTTTAGTTGCTCTGTATTTGTGGGGCAGCTTTATGAAAAGACGTTGCATTGATTTATGGAAACTAAAGCTGGAATACCCACGTTTCTCGCTGATTTGCCGTCAGTTAGTGGTAGCGCCGCTGGAGTTATTAGCTGCAGCCGCCATTATTTATTACGCCCTGCCAGAGCAAAGTAACCCGGGTTATTTTATGGTGTTGGGTATATTCCTGGCGTCTTTTTCTGCGGCCTTGTTATCGCATGCGCCGGGTGGGTTAGGTGTGCTGGAGGTAATGTTTTTGCTGGCTTTACCCGATGTCAATCCGGCCGATGTGATTGCTGCTTTATTGGTATTCCGCTTGTTTTATCTGCTGATCCCTTTTGCACTATCACTGATTATTGTGGTGTGGTTTGAGCAGGACCAGTTGCTGAAAAAGTTCAGAAGTTCAAAGAGTTGATTGCTACGGCTAAGACTCGTAATCCGGTAGTTTTTTCGTTTTCTCCGCTTTAGGCTGAAAAGAGCTTGGCAACACTTCAATGCCCAGCTTACGGCCCAGTTTAATCAGAATAGGAATAGTAATGGGGGCAAATGGCAGCACAGCAAAGATGCCTAAGCCAGTTGCTCTTAATACATCCACCAGTTGATGATTAGCAAACCTGAGTTCCGCTTGTGTCGCTTTGCCTTGTAACGAACGCTGATAAATCACCAGCATGCGTCTGGTTTCATCGGTTTCCTGCGACAAAGCCATGCGAAGCCGGATCATGCTAAAGCGAATACGCGACATACTTTTACGCCGTTGTAATCGCAACACCCGGATCGGCGCCTTATGCAACCGACTTAACAGATTCATACCCACCTCAGAAGCCTATATACCCAAGTAACCTGCAGATCCAGCTGTAGGAGGGCGGGTCTTGTACCCGCCCGTCTATTGACACCGCGATTCAGATGACTGGCACACACATTATCGGCTGCTTTGGTGAGACAGAACAGTGTTATTTTGTAGTATTTAGCTTAACTCACTGAACTATAAGGCACTGACCAGGAAATTCGGGTTTTTCAGCTGCTCTCTGTGATAAGCCGGATTTTCTATGCCCTGATATTCAATATGAGCCCCGGCCACTTTGGCAATCACATGACCTGCGCCTGTATCCCACAGCATAGTAGGACCAAAACGTGGGTATAAATGCGCACTGCCTTCGGCCACTAAGCAAAACTTCAGCGAGCTGCCAACGGCTATCAGTTCGTGTTTGGGGAAGCGACTTAAATAGTCCTCAACATCAGCGCTGTAGTGGCTGCGACTGCCTACAACTTTGACTACTTCGCCCGCTGCGGGCGTGACAGCGACTCGGATCGTTTCGGTTAAATCATGTTGCTGCCGGGTGACACCTAAACCTTCAGCTGCGGCATAGGTTTTATCCAGCACTGGTGCGTGAATAACCCCCAACACAGGCTCACCTTGTTGAATAAGAGCGATGTTCACAGTGAATTCACCGTTGCGTTTAATAAACTCTTTGGTGCCATCTAAAGGGTCCACCAGCCAGTATTCTGTCCAGCGCTGCGTTCTGACCAGGGAATATCTGCCGCCTCTTCGGATAACACAGGCACAGCAGGCGTTAACTTCGTCAGTTCAGACAAAATCAGATGATGGGCTGCTAAATCGGCCTCAGTTAAAGGCGAATCATCGTCTTTTTGCTCAACGCTAAAATCGCGCTGATACACAGCCAATATCGCCTCGCCAGCAGCAATGGCAATGGCTTTTACTTGTTCAAGTAAATCCTGTGTCAGTGGCAACATCAGCTCAGCACTCCTTTTTCCGTCAGTAAGGCAATCAGTTGTTCGACACTTTGTTCCAGACTTTGTTGCGCCGTATCTATGGTTAAATCCGGTTGGTCCGGTGCTTCATAAGGGTCAGAAATACCAGTGAAATGGCTGATTTCACCCCGTCTGGCTTTTTGATACAAACCTTTGACGTCACGCTGCTCGCACACATCTAAAGAAGTTGCGATATAAATCTCTAAAAACTTGCCCTCCGGCAGGCTATTTTTTATCGCCTGGCGTTGTGCTCGGTAAGGTGAAATAAAGGCACTGAGCACCACTAAACCAGCGTCGAGCATTAAACCTGCGACTGCACCTACCCTGCGGATATTTTCAGTACGGTCAGCTTCGCTAAAGCCTAAATCAGCACAGAGACCATGACGCACATTGTCACCATCCAGCAAATAGCTATGTACTTTACGTTTTACCAGTTCCTGCTCTAATGCGTTGGCCACTGTCGATTTTCCTGCGCCACTTAATCCGGTAAACCACACTACAACACCCTGATGACCGTTTTGTTGCTCACGATCGGCGCGGCTGATTTGATAGTTTTGCCAAACGACCTGACTCATAAAAATTCCTTACAGCGACTGAAAAGGGAAAAACAGAGGTATTAATGCCAATACGGCTATCGAATAGGCCAGTGCCATGGGCAAACCTACTTTGACATACTGGCTTAATTTGTAGTTACCCACTGTATACACCAGCAGGTTGGTTTGATAACCCCAGGGCGAGATAAAGCTGGCACTGGCACCAAACAACACCGCCATAATCAAAGGCGTAGGATCTATCCCAAAGGCTTTGGCCAAACTGATAGCCAAAGGACAAGCCAAAGCAGCGGCTGCGTTATTGGACATCAGCTCAGTCAGTATCAGGGTGAAAAAATACAAAGCAGCTAAAGCCCAGAATAAATGATAGCCGGTAAAGACCTGCAATAAGCCCTGTCCCAAGAGCTCGGATACGCCAGTATTCTCCATAGCCTGTGATAGCACCAGCGCACCACCGACAATCAACACTATATCCAACGGAAAACGTCGCCTGACTTCCTGCAAGCTGATGATGCCTGTTGCCATTAAACCTATCAGCAATAACACCAGCCCTTTGAGCAATGGCAATTCGCCTGTCATGGATAAACCAATGACAGCGACAAAAGCAGATAATACGCCCCAGCTACGACGCAAAGATAAACGGGTGGCAGAATCCACGCCATTCACCAGCAAAAACTCTTTAGTGAGTTTACTGTTTTGATGAAAACTCTTGCCCGGCACCAGCAATAAAGTATCGCCGGTTTGTAACACAATAGAACCTAAACCACCTTGTAAGCGCTCCTGACCACGTTTGACAGCCACTACTACGGCATCAAATTCCTCGCGGAATTTGGCGTCTTTTAGTGATACGCCATTTAAACTGGACGAGTGGCTGATAATAGCCTCCACCAGCGCCTGACCATTCATGCTGTGATGACCATATAAGGTCAGGCCCTGAATTTCCTGCAATAAAGCCACGGACTCCATATCACCGGCGAAGAGTAAGACGTCGCCTTGTTGTAGCCTGTCTTCCGGACAAACAGGGGCTATATTTTGTTCACCCCGCACTATTTCAGCTAAAAATAGCTTACGTAAATGCCGAAGCCCAGCCTCCCCTATAGTCTTGCCAATCAACACTGAATCAGCACTGATACGAGCTTCCAAAAAGTAAGGTAGATCCGCTTCGTCTGCTGCTTTTTCAGTGACAGGCAGGCGGTTAGCAATCAGCCACATCATCAGCATACCGGCAACCACTACACCAGCACCAACAGCCGTGGTGGTAAAAAACTCGAGTAAGGGCAAGCCCGCTTTATCCAGGAAGCTGTTGACCACTAAGTTGGTCGAGGTACCAATCAAAGTGAGAGTGCCCCCAAAAGTAGCAGCAAACGCCATAGGCAACATCAGTTTGCTAGGCGCAAACTTCTGACTGCGTTTAATAGCACCAATTAAACTGGCCACTACAGCGGTATTGGCAGTGAAAGATGAAAGTAGTGCTGTCGATACCCAAAGCCGGGTCAGCACAGTACGTAAGCCGCCATTATTCAGTTGCTGCCCGACCCAACTGATCAACCGGGTTTTCTCCAACGCTATAGACACGAGCAATAACAACACCAGGGTTAATAACGAGGAATCGGTAAAGCTGGCGGCAAACTGTTGAACGTCCAGTAAATCCGTCAGATAAGTCAGTACGGCCACTGCTCCAAAGACCCAAGCGGCAGAGAGCCGAGTTAGGGTCAGCAGGGCAATCAACCCTGCCAGAATAGCGAATACGCCGTACTGTTCCAGACTCATGCTCAGCCTTTGTTCAACTGGCTTAAATCCAGTGCCTGCCAGTGTGGGAAATGTTTACGCACTAAGGCATTCAATTCCAGCTCAAACTCACTGAATTCAGCTTTGCTGCTAACGCTAGCCAAAGCGCTGTCAACCATACCAGCACCGACCGTGATATTGCTGATACGGTCGATAAAGATAAATCCACCTGTATCGCGGTTTTGCGCATAGGGGTCAAATACCACAGCTTCGGTCAGTTCCAGCTCGACCAGCGCTATGCTGTTCAGCTCCAGCTTGTCGGCCTGATGTTCTGCCAGGGTATTTACATCAATGCCGTGAGCAATAGCTGTGACTTTACCGCTGACCTTTTTTGTCGCCAGTTTGATGTTGTAGCTTTTGCCAATCAGCAGTGGCTCTTCATGCATCCAGACCACTTTGGCCAGAATACGGTTAGATACCGCCGCATGATGCACAGCAGGCACTATCACATCACCCCGGCTGATATCTATTTCATCATTGATGGTGATAGTAACTGCCTGACCAGCCACTGCTTCTTGCCATTCGCCATCAAAAGTGACGATAGACTTAATAGTCGAGCCTTTGCCTGAAGGTAAAGCCACAATAGCATCACCCACTTTAAAACTGCCGCTGGCGATAGTCCCGGCAAAACCACGGAAGTTCAGGTTAGGGCGGCTGACATACTGCACTGGCAAACGGGCTTCAGCTTGCCAGTTAAAACCTGTGACAGGGGCCTTTTCTAATAAACTCAGTAAAGGACCGTCCTGATACCAGGGCGTTTGGGTCGAGCTATGCACCACGTTGTCGCCATTCAGCGCTGACAGTGGCACAAACTGAATAGAAGGCACGTTCAGCTGCGCAGCAAACTGCAAGTACTCTTGTTTAATTTGCTCAAACCGCTGCTGGTCAAAACCTAATAAATCCATTTTATTGATAGCGACGACAAACTGCTTAATGCCCAATAAAGAACAGATAAAACTATGACGACGGGTCTGGGTTTGCACGCCATAACGGGCGTCCACCAGAATAATAGCCAGGTCGCAGTTCGAGGCGCCTGTGGCCATATTGCGGGTGTACTGTTCATGGCCTGGGGTGTCGGCAATAATAAACTTACGTTTATCGGTGGAGAAATAGCGATAAGCCACATCTATGGTAATGCCCTGCTCGCGCTCCGCCTGTAGACCATCCACCAGTAAGGCTAAATCAACAGCTTCGCCTGTAGTACCATGGCTTTTACTGTCTTTGTGTAACGCAGCCAGTTGATCTTCATAAATCTGCTGACTGTCATGCAATAAACGGCCGATCAGCGTACTTTTACCGTCATCGACTGAACCACAGGTTAAAAACTTCAGCAGCGATTTATGCTGTTGCTGCTCTAAATACTGCTCAATACCGATTTCTGCTAATTCATTGGCGACTGACATCAGAAATACCCCTCACGTTTTTTCTTTTCCATCGAACCACTGGAATCGTGGTCAATCACCCGGCCTTGTCGCTCACTGGAGGTCGACAACAGCATCTCTTCAATAATACCGGTCAGGCTGTCGGCTGAAGACTCGATAGCACCGGTCAGTGGGTAACAGCCTAAAGTGCGGAAACGCACCAGCTTTTGCTCTGGCACTTCACCAGGATTCAGTGGCATACGTTCATCATCCACCATAATTAGCGTACCGTTGCGTTCCACTACAGGACGCACAGCGGCAAAATACAGCGGTACTATGTCGATTTTTTCCTGATAGATGTATTGCCAGATATCCAGCTCAGTCCAGTTTGACAGCGGGAATACGCGGATACTTTCGCCTTTATTGACCTGACCGTTGTAAGTATGCCACAGCTCAGGACGCTGATTTTTTGGATCCCATCTGTGATGTTGGTCGCGGAAGGAATAGACTCGCTCTTTGGCACGGGATTTTTCTTCGTCACGGCGCGCACCACCAAAAGCTGCATCAAAACCGTACTGATCCAGTGCTTGTTTTAAGCCCTGAGTTTTCATTACGTCTGTGTGTTTGGAGCTACCATAAGTGAAAGGATTCATATCCATGGCCACACCTTCCGGATTGATATGCACCAGCAAATCAAAGCCATATTGTTTCGCCACTTTGTCACGGAACTCGATCATCTCGCGGAATTTCCAACGGGTATCGACATGCAACAGTGGAAAGGGAATTTTGCCCGGATAAAAAGCTTTGCGCGCTAAATGCAGCAGCACAGAGGAATCTTTACCTATGGAATACAACATCACCGGATTATCAAATTCGGCCGCGACTTCGCGGAAAATCTGGATACTTTCAGCTTCCAGTTGTTGTAAGTGTGTCAGAGGTTTCACTGGCTGGCCCATAGGGTCTGCTCCCATTAAGTCTTTAAAAAAGAGTTCTAAAACAAAAAGTTTCTAAATTCTGTTGGTTAAAGGCTGTTGAGCCTGCTGATCAGGCCTGTCGCCAAACCAGTTTAATTTTTGCTGTAAGGCCACCACTTCACCAATAATCAGCAAAGCCGGTGACTGCACCTGATGCTGGGCTACTAAACTGGCCAGTTCGCTGAGCTTGCCGGTAAATACCCGCTGATCGGCTCTGGTACCGTTTTCAATCACAGCTACAGGAATAGTTGCAGCACGGCCAGCGGCCAATAGCTGCTGCTGAATGTGCTCCACTTTCATCAGGCCCATATAAATCACCAGCGTCTGGTTTGGCCGGCTTAAACTTTGCCAGTCCGGCTCCACGCCATCTTTACGGCAATGACCCGTAACAAACTGCACAGCCTGGGCATAATCTCTGTGAGTTAAAGCAATACCTGCATAAGCGGCGCACCCTGCGGCAGCAGTAATGCCCGGCACCACCTGAAATGGGATGCCATGAGGCAATAGTACTTCTATTTCTTCGGCACCCCGGCCAAAAATAAAAGGATCACCGCCTTTGAGTCTGCATACTTTTTTACCTGATAAAGCTAAAGAAACCAATAAGTTATTTGTTTCTTCCTGAGCAACCGAATGGGCGCCAGCTTTTTTACCTACACAGACGAGTTCGGCGTCACGGCGCACCAGTTGTAGAATAGGCTCTGAGACTAAATAGTCGTACACCACCACATCCGCTTGTTGCATCAATTGCAAAGCTTTTAAGGTCAGAAGTTCCGGATCACCAGGACCAGAGCCGACTAAATAGACTTCGCCCTGAGTGGGTATTTCCCGCTCTAATAAGTCTTCTAATTGCTGCTGAGCGACATCCAGCCGGTTGGCTTGCACTTCACGCACAATGGAGGAATCAAATACCCGCTCCCAAAACTGACGACGACCGGCAAAACCATCAATCTTTTGTTTTACTTTGTCGCGAAAAGCCCCAACTAACTGGGCCAGAGGACCCAAATGAGCAGGCAAAATAGCTTCGAGTTTTTCGCGTAAACGCCGAGCTAACACAGGTGCAGTACCAGCGCTGGAAATGGCAATCAGAATAGGACTACGGTCGATAATGGCAGGGAAAATAAAACTACAGTTGGGCTGGTCATCCACAGTATTGACCAGAATATTACGCAGATCGGCAGCTTCAAACACAGACTGGTTAACCGCATCATCATCAGTCGCTGCGACTACCAGTACATGGCCGTCGATATGATGAGCTTCAAAACGGCTTTCAATTAAAGTGGCTTTGCCTTGTTGCTGCCACTCGATGAATTCATCGGCAAAGTAAGTCGCCACTACCGTCAGACGGCGCCCGCTTTGAGTAAAGTACCGGCCTTGCGCAATGCCACATGACCAGCGCCCACCAGCAACACAGGGCGATTTTTCAATTGGGCAAAAATAGGCAAATACTGCACTTGGGGCTCCTGCTGTACGGACAGCACTTTGACATAAACAGCACTTTGATTTGGTTAGAGTGGATACCTCAATCAAAGCTTTTTCATCTGAGCCTGCATATTAGACGTCTAAACGTCTTTTTTACAATAATGGATATCGATCTCTTATAACTAAAAGGAATAGGGGCAGAAGTAAAAACGGGCGGGCGGAAACTCAGATGGGGTCCGGCCTTTGGCCTGACCCCATTTTTATAATCAGACTTTTTGGCTTTGGCAAACAGCCGCAGTAAAGACCACGTCAGTCGAACTATTCAGAGCGGTTTCAGCGCTGTCCTGAATGACACCAATAATAAAGCCAGTCGCCACCACCTGCATGGCCACTTCGTTGGGGATACCAAATAAGCTACAAGCCAGAGGGATCAGTAATAACGAACCACCAGCCACGCCTGACGCACCACAAGCAGAAACTGCTGCCAGCATACTTAGCAAAATAGCGCTGGCAAAATCCACTTCTATGCCTAGCGTATTTACAGTGGCTAACGTCAGTACTGTGATGGTGATAGCAGCACCGGCCATATTAATGGTCGCGCCCAGCGGTATGGAAACACCATATATTTCCTCATTTAACTTCAGCTTTTCACAGAGCTGTAAATTCACCGGAATATTGGCAGCTGAGCTACGGGTAAAAAAGGCGGTCACGCCACTTTCACGCAAACAGGTAAAGACCAACGGATAAGGATTAGAGCCTGTTTTCAAGAACACTAACAAAGGGTTCACGACAAAAGCGATAATCGCCATAGCACCTAACAACACAGCTATCAACTGACCATAACTGGCTAAAGCTGTAAAACCTGTGGTTGCTATGGTATCGGCCACCAAACCCAAAATACCAAAAGGTGCCAGACGAATAATAAAACGCACTAAAGAGGAGACACCGTGCGACAAATCAAAGAACACCAGCTTGGTGCTTTTGCTGGCATGCTGTAAGGCCAGACCTAAACCTACGGCCCAAGCTAAAACGCCGATGTAGTTGCCGGTAATCAGAGCATTAATAGGGTTATCCACCACCTGCAGTAACAAGGCTTTTAATACTTCACTAATACCTTCAGGTGCCACAATAGCCTCTGGCACTGCGGTCAGCACTAAGGTGGTAGGAAACAGAAAACTCAGCAGTACAGCGACCACTGCGGCTAAAAAAGTACCGAATAAATACAGCACTAACACTGGCTTAATGCCACCACTTTCAGAGGCTTGTTTATTGGCAATAGCTGAAGCCACCAGCACAAACACCAGCAAAGGCGCTATAGCTTTTAAAGCTTTGACAAATAAGGTACCTAACAAGGACAGATTTTTTGCCAGTTCAGGCGAAACAACCGCCACCAGCACACCTAACAAAATACCAATAATAATTTGGGGTACTAAACCGAGTTGCAGAAGTTTTTGCCATGGACGGGATACAGTGGATGTCATACGGACTCTCTGTTGCTGCTGTGGTGCGCGCCACAGTTATAGGAATAAGTGCCCGATTTTGCCTTGAATCCTTCATTGGGGCAAGTCGGAGCAGCAGCAGATCCTCTCAGGCTATCGCTATTTCGACGCTGTTTCAGTCACTTTGTTATAGAACCTGTGCTTGGGATAACCAGACAGAAACTAAACGACGTCTCCTTATGCTAATCCTGGTGCGGTCAGTTTTGATGTTGCAACGCTGGAATAGTGACGGAGCTTAAGTGAGGCGACAATAGATTTTCCCAATACAAGGCGGGGGCTGGCCTGCCAAATAAATAGCCTTGCATCAACTGACACCCCAGGCTTTGCAAGAAACGGCGCTGAATATCGTTTTCGACCCCTTCGGCGACTATCTGCAGATTCAAGGCTTTAGCCAATTGAATAGTGGTATGCAAAATACGCACTGTACGGCTGTCTTGTGGGATACAACTGACAAAACGTCTGTCGATTTTTATCGTATCAGCCGGGCAATCAACCAGTTGACTTAAAGAGGAGTGGCCTGTACCAAAATCATCAATAGAAATACTGAAACCATACTGGTTCAGTGCCTTTAACCGCTTATGTAATAAAGGTTGCTGCACGGCAATATTGGTTTCAGTGATTTCCAGTTGCAGGTAGCGCGTAAGCCAGGGATGGTCAGCACTCAAGCTCATCAGCTCTGCAAAAAAGCTGTCATCCAAAAGTTCTGGTCCTCCGAGGTTAATAGCTATGGGGTATAACAGGCCTTGCTGCTGCCAGCTTTGTAAGATACCGACACTTTGCTGCAGAACTAAACGCGAAAACATGGTCATTAAACCATGGCGTTCTGCCATTAATACAAAGCTATCAGGAGCTATCGCCTGCCCATCAATAAACCAGCGGCTTAAGGCTTCAAAGCTTTGAATTTGACCTTGTGGGTCGACCTTAGGTTGTAGCCATAACTCCAGGTGTTTTTGCCGTATTGCATCACGAAAAGCATTTAACAGCTGGTAATCCTGCTCCAATTGCTGAGCTTGTTGTTGATCATAAAAACCGACCACCTGATTCGGATCAGAAAGCTCCAAAGCCAGCTCACACTGTTCAATCAGTTGTTGGGCATTGTAATTGTCGCGTCGCTCAGTGAAACTGACACCAAACTGATAACTCATACGAGCAGTGTAAGGCCCAACCGTCAGTTCAACCGGTAACTGACTGGCGATAGCCTGAGCTAATTGTTTGGGGTCCACCACATTGAGATCACCTTTGAGCCACAGAGCAAATTTCACCCCCCGCACCCGCGCTAATACCGCATCTGAAGGCAAAGCCGCTTTCGCTACTTTGGAGAAATGTTGCAATAACTGACTGCCAAACTCATAACCGTACTGTTGATTCAGAGTCTTCACATGACGCAGTCTGATAATAGCCACCAGAGCAAACTCATGCGGCGCTAACTGCTCTTGTTTGTAGTTTGCCAGCTCGGTAAAACCAGCGATATTAGGTAAACAGGTTAAACTGTCGTAATGCAGCCAACTGTCCTGTACTTTCTGACTTTGTTTCAACTGTTGTTGCAACTGCCGTAAAGCGCTGATTTCCTGCAAACTGACCACATGATGACCGGAGCGGGTTAACATCACATGTTTTAACACTAAGCTGGAATCAGGACGACTTTTGACCTTGCATTCCACTTTGCCTTTCAGCCAATGCCCTTGTAACTGACCGTCCTGCATAAAATTCAGTAAAGACAATAAATTAGCTTGTTGCCCTACCTCCAGTCCTAACACCTCACAGGCCAGACTATTCGACTTAATAATATCGCCGGACGCCGTTACCAGCACAGTGGCTGAACCATTGTGCTCAAACAACTCTTCGTAATAATTGTGGCTTTGTGCCAGATTCTGATTCAGTTCAGAAAGCTGGCCCGCACTGCGTTTTAACGTGCTGAAAATACGGGCCGCAGCCAGTGGTAAACATAAGTTAAAAAACAAAAACAACAAGCCATGTAAGTAGCTATGAGTCGCAGGCAGAGTAATGGATAAACCGAATAAATTATTCGGAGCCTGATTTTGAAGCAGATAAATAAAGGGAATAAAATTTAACGACATAAAAACTAATGCCGTTCTGAAACCAAAAAACATCAGGCTGATCATCGGCAAGGTATAAATAAAAATGATACCCAGCTTGCCCATTTCAAAATCGTCATTAAACAGCAGAATACAAAGCCCTGCC
Source organism: Rheinheimera sp. KL1 (assembly GCF_001275035.1). NCBI lineage: Bacteria > Pseudomonadati > Pseudomonadota > Gammaproteobacteria > Chromatiales > Chromatiaceae > Rheinheimera > Rheinheimera sp. KL1. The sequence goes on along the minus strand of NZ_LAMX01000006.1, from coordinate 25,545 downwards.
ATCACCACAATCAGCAGCAAAGCCACAGCACTTTTCTTTGTATGTTGTTTGGAGAGAAATAGCGCAAAAACTAAAGCAGCGTAAAATAACGAGCTGATGATGATGACGTGATAAGCGCCTAATTGCCATGCTTGCCAGGAACTGTGGAACACGATAACAGACACCAGACACAAACCAGACAACATAATGATGCGCAGCACACTTTGTTGCCAAAAGGCTGTATCAGCATTGCCTAAATCCTGAGTCCTCAGCCGCAAATAACGACTCAACCACCCCACATCCAGCTCCCTAGTTCCCTTTGATCAGGCCAGCTCGGGGCGCTGATAACTCAAACCTGCTACAGGTTTTTCACCGATGGAAATGTAATAGGTCAGCTTGTTAACTACAAGTTATTTTTCCGCACTTAGGGGACAAAGACGATAACTGGTATTATTTGCCAGTTCAGTGACAGGCAGAACAACAGTGAGAACGGGATGATTTAGATACCATCCCCATCCAAATGAATGCCACATTCACGACCGAAACCATTAAAACGGGTCTCCTCTTCAGTCATACCCAGCTCGAGTTTACGGGTTGAGTGTACATCACCCACTGAAACATAACCTTGTTCCCACAGCGGATGATACGGCAAATCGTGTTGTTTTAAATAATAAAATACGTCTTTATTGCTCCACTCAATAATAGGCTGCACTTTGACTGTGCCACGGCTGATTTCGATGATATTTTTATCAGCACGCGTGCTGGACTGACTGCGGCGTAAACCACTAAACCAGGTGCCTACATTGAGCTCTTTTAATGCACGCTGCAGAGGCTCCACTTTATTCATATGGTTGTATTGCTTAATACCCGCCTCGTTTTCCCATAACTTGCCAAAACGCGCTTCCTGCCAGGCCTGGCTTAAGTGGGCACGATAGACTTTCAGATTCAGCTGTAACCGCTCTTTTAGCTCATCAATAAACTGATAAGTTTCCGGGAACAGATAACCCGTGTCTGTTAATACGACTGGAATATCAGGTCGCTCAGTCGTCACCAGATGCAGCATCACAGCGGACTGAATACCAAAACTAGAACTTAAGATCTGCTGATCCGGCAAATGTTCAAGCGCCCACCTGACGCGCTCTGCAGCTGTAAAAGGTAGTAACAGCTGATTGGCTTCTGCCAACAGGTGTTGCTGTTGTTCTGTGTCCAGCTGTAGTAGCTGTTTATACTGACTCATGACCAGCACCTCACATAAATATCATCAGGCATGAAAGTCGGTTTTAGATACTTTCACTTCGGCCACAACGCCAACACGCACGACAAAATCACCAAAACATTCACCGCTTTGGCGCTCAAGCACCCAACGTCCAATCAGGCCGTCCAGCGCCTGCAGAATTTCAGCTTCAGCCACGTTATCTAAGTACAGCTTTGGAATACGAGTGCCCTGGGTATTACCACCTAAATACAAGTTGTATTTACCAGGACCACGGCCGACTAAACCGGCTTCAGCCAGCATGGCGCGGCCACAACCGTTCGGGCAACCCACCACCCGTAAGATAATATGATCATCAGGCACACCGTGCTTTGTCAGCAGCCCTTCGACATGAGTGACCAAGGTTGGTAAATAGCGTTCGGCTTCAGCCATCGCCAGTGGACAAGTCGGTAAGGACACACAAGCCATAGAGTTCTTACGCTGCTCAGTGACTGAGTCGTTAATCAGACCGTGTTGACGGGCTAAAGCTTCAATCCGGGTTTTATCTTCAGCCGCCACACCAGCGATGATCAGGTTCTGATTCGCTGTCATGCGGAAATCGCCTTTATGAATACGGGCAATTTCAGCGACACCGGTTTTTAAGGTTTTGCCCGGATAATCCAGGATACGGCCGTTCTCGATAAATACCGTCAGGTGGTGTTTACCGTCTATACCCTCGACCCAACCAAAACGGTCGCCACGGCCAGTGAATTCATAAGGGCGGCTTGATTGAAACTTCACACCCGCCCGTTTTTCCACTTCAGCTTTAAAAGTCTCAACACCGATGCGGTCTATGGTGTATTTGGTTTTGGCGTTTTTACGATTGACCCTGTCGCCATAATCGCGCTGCACTGTCACTACGTGTTCAGCCACAGCCAATACATGCTCCAGACCAATAAAACCAAAGTCTTCGGCTTTACGTGGGTAAGTGCCTTTGTCACCGTGCGTCATGGCTAAGCCACCGCCCACCAACACGTTAAAACCGATCAACTGGCCATTTTCGGCAATAGCGACAAAGTTTAAGTCGTTCGCATGCACGTCGACGTCGTTTTGTGGTGGGATCACCACTGTGGTCTTAAACTTACGTGGCAGATAAGTTTCGCCCAGTACAGGTTCCACTTCTGTGGTTTCGACCTTTTCTTCATCCAGCCAGATTTCGGCGTAAGCTTTGGTTTTTGGCAACAAATGTTCAGAAATCTTCGCAGCCCATTCATAGGCTTGCTGATGCAACACAGACTCCACCGGGTTCGATGTACACAACACGTTACGGTTGACGTCCCCTGCTGTAGCAATAGAGTCGATGCCGATGCTGTTCAGCATCTGGTGCATACCTTTGATCTTGGGTTTTAACACACCATGAAACTGAAAAGTCTGGCGGGTAGTTAAACGAATGCTGCCATAGAGAGTGTTATCCGCCGCAAACTCGTCAATCGCCAGCCACTGTTCTGGCTTGATAATACCGCCCGGCATACGGGCACGTAACATGACGTTATGCAGAGGCTCCAGTTTTTGCTGAGCACGTTCAGGGCGAATATCACGATCATCCTGCTGATACATGCCATGGAAACGGATCAACATAAAGTTGTCGCCGTTAAAGCCGCCGGTGATTTCGTCTTTTAAATCTTTGGTGATAGTGCCACGTAATAAATGGCTGTCTTTTTTCAGCCGCTCGTTATCAGACAGCTGACCTTGCACCTGTAAATCCGGGTTAATTGGCTGAGTCATTAATAAACATCCTTCTGATAACGTTTGGCTTGACGTAAATCGTCAAAATACTGTTCTGCTTGTTCTGCACTAAAGCCACCTTGTTGCTGGGCGATGTCGAGCAAAGCCTGATGCACATCTTTGGCCATTTTATTGCCATCACCACAGATATACAGGTAAGCGCCTTGTTGTAACCAGGTCCAGATCTCTTCGGCTTTTACGCGTAATTTGTCCTGCACATAAACCTTTTGCGCCTGATCGCGACTAAAGGCCACATCTAGTTTGCTCAGCACGCCACGTTTTAGATAGTCCTGCAGCTCGACCTGATACAGGAAGTCCTGAGTAAAGTGTGGATTACCAAAAAACAGCCAGTTTTGACCTGTAGCTCCAGCCTGATCCCGCTCCTGCAGGAAAGCGCGGAACGGCGCTATGCCTGTGCCAGGACCTATCATAATAACCGGAGTGTCATGGTCCGGCAGGCGGAAGTTGTCGTTGTGTTCAACAAAGACCTTGACCTGCGAGCCTTCTTCCAATCGCTCGGCCAAAAAGCCTGAAGCACCACCTAAATGCGTTTCACCAAAGGCGTCGTAACGCACCACACCTAACGTTAAGTGCACTTCATCCCCTACTTCAGCCTGAGAAGAGGCAATAGAGTACAAACGAGGTTGCTGTTTACGCAGCGAATCAACCAGCTGCTGAGCGGTTAAAGGTGCAGGGTTTTGCAAAATCACATCCAGCGTCTGGCGGCTGTCCAGATACTGCCGCAAAGCCGCTTTATCTTTGACTAGCTCCAGCAATTCGCTGTTGGCTGTAGCTTGTGCGTATTTTTCGACAAAGCTTGGGTAAGACTGAGTCAGCTCTAACTGTTCAGTTAAGGCCGTCTTCAAAGCCAGTGTTTGGCCGGCAAGCTGCACTTCAGTTGTGCCATCCAAACCTGTTGCAGTCAAAATAGCGTCAACCGCTTTAGTATCATTGAGGAAATACACACCTAACGCATCTCCAGGCTGATAGGTAATACCTGAATCGGCCAGAGAAATTTCAATATGACGTACATCTTTGGTCGAATCACGGCCAGTGATTTTTTGATTCACTGACAACTCTGCACTGTATGGAGTTTCTTTGGTGTAGGCGCTGTCGTGACTTGCCGTGGCCGTAGCTCCTGGCCAGGCAATAACCTGGGCAGAACCCGTCGCCTGTTTTAACTCAGGTGCAAAAGCCAACACTGCAGCTTCAGTCCAACTGGCCGCTTGTGCCGCATAATCCACATCCAGATCAGCCCTTGCATGCAAACGTTTGGCACCTAAAGCCGCTAATTGCTCGTCGAAATCGATGGCGGTTTTACAGAAGAATTCGTAACTGGTATCGCCCAAACCCAAGACAGCATATTTCAGGCCATCCAGTTTCGGGGCTTTTTTGCTGAATAAAAATTTGTGGAAAGCCACTGCACTTTCTGGTGGCTCACCTTCACCATAAGTAGAAGTGACAATCAGCAAGTATTTTTCTTTTGCCAAAGCCGTGGTTTTATAGCTGCCAATATCGGCCAGCTTCACCGCTATACCTTGTTGCTCAGCCGCTGCTTTGACCTTAGTAGCTACCGCTTTGGCGTTGCCAGTTTGTGAGCCATACAGAATAGTCAGTACCGCACTTTCATTGGTCTGCTGCACAGGTGCCGCAGAAAGACCGCCAGCCAGCTGGGCAGCTGCTGCCAGATAACCACTGACCCAAGCCTGCTGTATAGGATTCAGTTGACTCACCAGCGACTGTAAATCCTTGATTTGTTGAGCAGACAAAGGACTGGCCTGAGCAGCTAAAGAGGCTAATAGCATAAAAACACCACGAATAAGCTAAGTTAACGCCATTTTAGCCGTCTAAATGGATAAACCTAAATAACCCTTCTCTCTGCTTTATACCTTTTAGTTATTAAAATAACTTTTTTGGTTTATAACCATTAAATCAGATGACGCCTTGCTCTAATCAGAACTGGTTGTTAGCATGGATTGAAGGTATTCAAGGAGTTGTATAGTGGCCGTTAAGCTGCTTTCTCTATGGTTGGGTCTGGTATTGCTTGTACCTGCGATGGCGCAAAGTCAGCAACAGGTGGAAGTATCCACTGCTGCTGAGCGTCAGCAATTGCAACAGCAACTGGAGCAAAGTAGGACTTTGGAGCAGCAGCTTGATCTCTTGGTCAGGCTAACCGAAGTCTTTGTGACTCAAGACCCGGCGCTCAGTCTGACGTATGCCAGACAGTGGCTGGATAGCAGCACAGACAGAGAAAGTACTCTTTATCACAGAATACTGCTGCAGCAAACGACAGCTTTTATGCTGCAGGGAAACTACCAACAGGCCTACCACACCAGTCTTGAAATTGAACGTTTAGCCCGCATCCAGAAAGATACCAAACAATTATTTAATGCATTGAGGCGACAAGCCGACAACCTGAATCGTTTAGGTCAGGCCGATAAAGCGCTGCCCAAAGCGCTGGAAGCTATGCAAATAGCTGTAGACGCGAATAATGCTGTGCCACTGCAAATCATTCGTTACGATCTGGCGCATATTTACATGAATCTGTATGCCTACCCACAGGCGATTCAGATTGCCAGTGATGGCTTAACTCTGGCGATGACGGGAGAGGACACAAATCGTCAGGCTAATTTTTTACACCTTCTGGCAGAAGCCAGCCGCCTCTATCAGCAGTATCAGAGTGCAGAAGATTTTGCCCGCAAAGCGCTGGAGTTAAGACTGGCGCGACAGGAACAGGCCCTGATAGCCCAATACCATTTGAGCTTGGGTCGCACTTTGTTGGCCCAGCACAAATATCAGGAAAGTGAACAGCAGTTACAATTCGCCTTGTCAGCCGCACAGCAGGTGAGCAATAGATAGAACAAGCGGATGCTCTGCAAAGTCTGGCTTGGCTGGATTTACATTCTGACCGTGTTGAACAAGCGAATAGCAAATATCAACAGATCACTGAGTTACTGCACCAGGATGAATACAAAAGTAATTTCCAAAGATTTAGCTTACGCCATCTGAGTGCTTTACTGGAGTTTTCGCTGCCAGACCAAGCGGCAGCTTTGTATACAAAGTTGGCTCTACAATCTGCTGATTTTGCCGAGCCACAACTTCTGCTGGATTTTTGGTTGGTCACAGCGAAGGTCGCCAGATTTAAGCAAGATGATCGACGCGCCTATGAAGCACTGGAGCAAGTGCGTCAGTTGCAGCAATCCCTCTTTGATGATCAAACCCATAAACAAGCTCTGGTGATCGCCAGCGAGCAACACAAAAACTTACTTGAAGTTGAGTTGCAACAGTCCGCGCAGCAAAGCCAACTGGATGTACTGAAACATCAGCATCAAAAAAACATGCTGTTGCTGTTATCCGTGGGCGCTTGCTTAGCTTTAGCCTTGTTGTTGTCCCTTTTTTATCACAAATCAAGACGTAACAGACTACTGCTACAAAAACAGCAGGAAATGGCGCAACAAAAAATTGCAGTTAAAAATGAATTTATCGCCACTTTAGGCCATGAAATCCGTACCCCATTACAGGGTATTGATGCCGTCCTGGCTCAGTTGTTACCTCAAATCGAACATCCCGAAGGTCAACAAAAAATTCTATTGGCACGTCGTTCAGTCTGGTCACTAGATAATATTATCAACAACATTCTGACCACTAGCAGACTGGATTATGGGGTTTATCAACCCGTGGATCAGCAAGTGGTGCTGACAGAACTACTGGCACGCTTACACGACTTACTGGAGCCTTTGGCGAGCAATAAAGGATTGCGATTAAGTAGTTCCGTAGCGACCAATGTACCCGATTTGCTGTTGCTTGATGAAAATCTGCTGACTCAATTACTAACGAATCTGATCTCAAATGCGGTGAAGTACACTCAGCAAGGCGAAATTGAGGTCAGGGTCGAGTTAGTGAGCCGACAGGATGCAACTCTGAACCTGTGCTTTAAAGTACGGGATACCGGCGTAGGTTTAACGACACTGCAAATCCATCAATTATTAAGTGGCGAGCGTTTAAGCCAGCAACGCGCATTGCAGGCAGGTCCGGGTCTTGGCATGCTAGTGTGCCAAAAACTGCTGCGTCAGTTGGGGTCAGCTTTGGAAATCCAGTCGGTACCTGGGCTTGGTACTGAAGTCAGCTTTGTGCTGAAATGTCAGGTGTCTGAGTTATTAGCGCCCCTCCAGTCCACGACTGCAGCAGCAACAGCGTTAGTGGTTGAAGACGATGAATTATGTCGGGTTAGCCTGGAACAGGTGTTAACCCAGTCAGGCTTTGAGGTAACTGCCGTTAGCAGTCTGCAGCAGGTGACACAGTTACCGCAGCGACTCTGGTCTTGGGTGTTTTTAGATGGACAGCTGCAAGATGCGGATGCACATCAGACGATAAGACAACTGCAGTTACAGCAGCAGGTCGATGAGAATTCCCGTTTTATTCTGGTTACGGGTTCAGCACACAAAGAAAACGCAGCACAGATCAGTGCTGTGCTGCTTAAACCCTGGCGACGTGAACAACTGCAGGCACTGATTGCACAACTGGCACAGTTACCACCATTGAGCCCTCTTTATCAAATGGATTATATGCAGCAAACCTTACAGGCATTAACTGCTGAACAGCGTCAGGCGCTGAGTGCAAAGGTGCAGGAACAGTTGTGCACTCTGCAGCAGGCGTTAAGTCAGGCAGAGCCCGACTCTAAACTGTTCCATCGTATGATTGGGAGCATGGGGCAGTTAGGATTATTACGTTTAAGTCAATTATGCCGACTGACTGAACACCAACTGCAGCAACAGCAGAAGCTCGACCCTTTGCTTGCTGGTCAGTTACAACTTTGTTTGCAGCAAACGAAACGGGCGATTGAACTGCTGTTTGCCCCCAGCACTCCAACCAGCTGAGTCAGGAACAAAAAATGAAGACAAAAAAGCTGTAGTGGCAAGGCCGAACAGTGATTCAGTGATGATTCATAGCCAGTCTTGCAGCATAGCTTTTTTCACCTTATTGAGGTTGTTATGAAGTATATCTGTACAAGTGCAATGCTACTGGCGAGTGGTCTGAGCTACGCCAGCGATCAATGTGCTTTAACACTGCAGGATGATTTGAAAGTCAGTCCGTCAGTCGTCAGCATTCAACGTGGTGAGCAGGAGCTTTGGCGCATCGATACCAAAGGACAATTGTGGCTGGCTCAGCAAAAAACTACTCATAGTGCCGAAACCCAACAACATTTGAAGGCTTATCAACAAGGTATTCGTACTCAGGTGACGGCCTCTGCAGCATTGATGGATGACAGTTTGCAACTGGCACGTTCTGTGTTGGACCAAAATGTACAAACAGCCACAGGCATGAGCCTTGCCGAAAACCCTGAATTGCAGGAGCCTGTCGAGCAATTGGAACTGCAATTGAATCAGCTGGTGCAACGACAAGGTGATACGATTTACGTCTTTGGCAGTCAGCTGCGCTCAGCGGATAAAAATCTGGCGAAAGAGGCTGAACAAAAAATTCAGCAGGCTGTTGCCAGGATCAGTGGACAAATGATGCTGACCTTGGGCCAAAATGCGCTGCAAAGCCCGGGTTCCGCTACAGAAAAAATGCAAAGTTTTCGTAGTAAAATGCAAACCTTCGGTAGCCAGCTAAAAACCGATATGCAAAAGAACAGTAAAAATTTACAGCAACGCGGCCAGCAGATTTGTCAGCAGTTAAAAACGCTGGATCAGCTGGAACAACAAATACAACAACAGATCCCGGCTATGTCAGCTTATGACCTGATAGATGGTCAAAGTGAAGGCTATAAACCCGTGATCTAAGCTAAGGAAAATTGATGATCCAACGTATACAACCAGGCAAAAGATATAGCGAAGCCGTTATAGCCAATGGCTTAGTGTTTTTATCCGGCATGGTGCCGGATAATTTGGATGCGGATGCAACAGCACAGACAACGAATGTGCTGGCGCAAATTGACACGCTGTTAGCCGAATTAGGTATGACTAAAAGCCGTATTGTCGACGCCACTATTTATCTGGCTGATATGGCGGATTACAACGCAATGAATACAGCCTGGGATCTCTGGGTAGAAGAAGATCAGGCTCCTGCCCGGGCCACTGTGGAAGCTCGTTTGGCAAACCCGGAGTGGAAAGTAGAAATTAAAGTGACAGCAGCACTCTAATCCCGACTAGCCTGCTGTTTAGCCTGAATATCTTCTGCCAGTTGCTGTAGTTTTTCGCTCTGGCCAAAAACTGCAGCAAACTGCGCTACCGTCATTTTTTCTTTGTCTGTCACAGGAGTCTTCGCATCCACTGATTTGTCTTCCTTACAGTCAATAGGATACAGAATTTTTCCTATAGTCCATTCGGCTTTTACTATGGCTCCCATCATAGCGGTATGACCACGTTTATCGCGTAAGCAGGCGTCTGCCCCTTGTTGCAGTAATAATTCAACAGCTTGCTGCTGACCGGCATAAGTCGCCACCATCAACGCGGTATAACTTTGACTATTGCGCTGATCAACCGGAAACCCCTGCTTTAAAAACTCATTCAAAACGACAACATCACCAGTGCGGGCAGCTGCAAAGAAGTAAGACGTGAGTTGTTCCAATGGATCAGAGGCTTGTTCTTCAGAGCTCAGCATAGTACTTAACAGCATCAGACTCAGTAGTAATAATCGCATCAGATAAATGCCTCAAATATAGAGCTATAGATTCCCTAAAGCACTCAGAGTTACAGCAAGACGATGTTGTAGGGGTTGGTTTACCCTGCTCGTCTCGTGTTCAACAAAGCTAAGGCTTCAAGTACAAAAGGTAATAAGTGCCTGCGAAACTCACCCTGGGTGCAGGACAGAGCATACGAGTTTCGCAGGGCTTCAAAAAAAGGTCAGTTGGCAGGGATGAAACCAACTGACCTGCACCAAAGGTTGGGTTACAAAGACAAAGCGATTTGCTGCACTTGTTTTAAGTCGCCGTTAACCGCTTTAGTTAAGCGAGTGCCATACTCGCTGTCCGCTTTGTAAAAATGCGCCAGCATTTTGTGTTTGGTTACAGCATCTTTTACCTGACCTAAATCACCTGCCAGGTTGCGAATTAGATTGGCTTGTTGCTGTTTATCAAAGCTGCGGTATAAAGCACCAGCCTGACTGAAGTTGTCTTGTTTACTGATGGCTTTTTGCATCACTGTGCCATCTAACTTTGTTTCGACAACGCGGGCAGCTGTTACCACAGCTTTAGGTTCAATCCGGCTTGGTTCGTAATTGACATTGGACTTGCTGTTACCCAAATTCATAGCGCCATCCTGATTGTGGTTATCCACCATCACTTTGGCTTTATTGATGGGCAACTGGCTGTGATTTGCACCTAAACGATACAACTGAGTATCTGAATAAGAGAAAATACGACCTTGCAATAAACGGTCTTCTGATGGCTCTATTCCCGGGATCAGATTGGCTGGCGCAAAAGCTGATTGCTCAGTTTCTTCAAAGAAGTTATCCGGCATACGGTTCAGCGTCATGGTACCGACTTTACGTTCTTTCACACCAGGCCAGGTTTTAGTGGCATCCAGCGGGTTAAAGTCAAAATCATCGAGTTGATCCGGTGTAATCACCTGCACATACAAATCCCACTTCGGATTATTGCCTGCATTGATGTTCTGATATAAATCACGGGTCAGGTGGTTAAAATCCATGCCCTGAGTTTTAGTCACAGCGTCTGCGTCCAGAGATTTCACCCCCTGCTGGCTCTTCCAGTTGAACTTAACATAGTGCACCTTTCCTTGGTCATTAATGAACTTGTATGCATGCACACCAAAACCATCCATTTCACGGTAGCTGGCGGGCGTACCTAAGTCTGAGTAGACAAAAGTCAGCATCTGGGTAGAGCCAGGTTCGTGCGACATAAAGTCGAACACACGATTCGGGTCCTGCATATTGTCGATTGGGGAAGGTTTTAATGAATGCACCATGTCCGGAAATTTAATTGCATCACGAATAAAAAATACCGGCAGGTTGTTGCCCACTAAGTCCCAGTTGCCCTGATCAGAATAAAACTTGACGGCGAAACCACGGGGATCTCGCAACGTCTCAGGGCTGTGATTACCATGAATAACGGTGGAGAAACGCACAAAAACCGGTGTCTTTTTCCCCTGGTCAGCGAAAGGCGCAGCTATGGTTAAATCGGATAAATCGTCAGTCGCAACAAACTCGCCATGAGCACCAGTACCGCGAGCATGCACAACACGTTCAGGAATACGCTCACGGGCAAAACGTTGTAATTTCTGGATCAGGTGCACGTCCTGCAGTAACACACTGCCATTCGCACCTGCTGTAGTGGAATTCTGATTATCCCCAACCGGAGCACCATTGTCTCTGGTTAAAGTGTTTGCTTGCACAGCTAAAGACAAACCTAAAGCTACGACTAAGGCTGATTTTTGAAACATTGTTATGACCCTCTTTGGAGTTCGCTCTATCCTGCCAACACAGAATAAGCGGGGGCCTTCATTTCAAAAAATGAAATAAACAAATACACTCAATCGATTAAAGGGATTAGTTAGCCGTTATTAAGCTGGCTGGATACAAGCTTTGCAGTAAGTCATCGATTAATGGCCGCCAGTTATCCCAGTCATGACCATAACGTACTTCTATAAAATGGGTTTGATAGCACTTGGCCTTCAGTACACGGTGAAACTTGCGGTTAGCCCCCAGATTGTCATTCTTTGTGCCCACCGAGTGAAAAAACTTCAGCTCAGAAAACGAGCTTTTTTTATACATTTGAGTCAGTACGTTCAAATGCTGGCTGGACGCAGGTGAATGCATCCCTATTTTTGAAAACAGATCAGGTAAAAGCAAGCCAAAACATGCAGCATTGGTTCCCCCAAAAGATAAGCCCATAATCCCTCTCTGAGCTCTGTCCTGCAGACTTTTGTATTGTCTCTCCACAGCTGGAACCAACTCTTCTTTATAAAAAGAAGCGTACTGTGAATTACACATAAACTCCTGGTTTCTTCTATTGTTCCTCAGATTGTCAGGGTCACGGCTATCGACAAAAATCATATGCAGAGGCTGAATTCTGCCCTGTTTAATTTCGTTATCCAGTATTTGCTCCATCTGCCCTGCCGCCAGGTAAGCAGCACCGTCAGTAACATATAACGAAGGTAATGCAGATGCAGCGTCCTGTTCAGGCGTATAAACCCAGTATTGCAGTTCATAACCAAGATGATTTGAGTCAATGCGCTGTGCTGGCGATAATTTTGCAACTGCCGGAGCTGCGGCAAGTGAAATTGTCGCCATAAAAAATAAGCCGATGAGCAAAGTCATCGGCTTATTATTAAATTTTACAGGCACCGCTGGCGCAGTCATCCGAATCATCCTGCAACTGAGCTTGCTCAGCTGCTGCAGCTTCGGCGGCTTTTTGTTTCAGCTCAGAGTTCTTTTCTGCGCTGTCAAAATCCAGATGGTCTAAATCAAAATCAAATTCACTCATTGTTACCTCCGCTTTCTATCTGGAGCTACTTTACTGAGTTTTCAAGTCAGTACCCAGAGCGAAAGTGACAAACGGGTGAAATTATCCGTAGATCTGTGTCAAAGCCATCAAACGCTCTTTGTCTGACATGGCTTTTAATTGCTGGATCAACGAAGCAGGCAATTTACGGGCTGAACCACGAGAGAAAGAACGGATTTGTCCCTCTGCATCTTTAACCTGTACCAAGGCAGTTGCAGGACGTAACAATTGGCTGCACTCTGTATAGGAAGGTTTCACGCCTAACTTTTTACTATACGCGCTCAGTAAAGCAGATTGCGCCTTATCATTAGCTAACTCGCAGTATTCTGTATTGGAATACAGATAACTGGCTTGTGCTTGTGCAGCTACAAAGGCTAAAGTCAGAGCTACAGCAGTGAATATTTTCATCAGGTCTTTCCCGTTATCAGTCATTAAACTGGGTATAATTATTCAGTAAGGTCATGACAGGACTGTGTAAGAAAGACGAGAAAAAGTGTGACAGTAGCATTAGAATATCTAATGCTACTACTGAAGGTTTTATAACACTTGTTGGCCTGACTTCACCACCTTTACGGGTTGTTCCAGAGTTTTGATTTGTTGCAACGGGTCTGCAGACAAGGCGACTAAATCAGCAAAAGCTCCAACTTCCAGCACACCGACATTTTGTTGGCCTTGCTCATTTTTCCAGTTCAACAAAGTACCAGCATTGACTGTAGCGGCCTGAATCGCCTGCAAAGGCGTCATGCCCCACTGCACCATATAAGCAAACTGACGGCCGTTTAAACCATGAGTGTAGACTCCGGCGTCGGTACCGTAGGCCATTTTCACACCGGCTTTGACCGCTTTTTGGAAGTTTTGCCGTTGCAGTAAACCTACTTTTTTCTCTTTGGCTAAAGACTCAGGCAAAATGCCGGCTTTTTCACCTTCACTTAAGATAAAGTCGCTGACGTACACATCCATGACTAAATAAGTGCCGTGTTTTTTCGCCAGTTTAATGGCTTCATCATCAATAAAACTGCCGTGTTCAATCGAGTCGACGCCGGCTTCAATCGCGCGTTTAATCCCTTGTAAACCGTGAGCATGGGCTGCCACTATCCTGCCCCTGTCATGAGCTTCGTCTATTAAGGCTTTCATTTCTTCGAGGTTATACTGACTGGCATTCACATCAGTGTTTTTCGATAACACACCACCAGTGGCTGCAAACTTAATTACATCAGCGCCGTATTTGATGTTTTCCCGCACTTTAGCGCGCACTTCATCCGGACCATTAGCTACACCAGCACTGCGTGCGTTGTAGATATGGGGCAGCAAATTATTATCACAGTGCCCTCCTGTGATACAGATGGTATTAGCCGCCACCCGCATCCGAGGTCCCTGAATTTCGCCCTCTTCAATAGCATCACGAAGCGACACATCGGCATAACCTGATGCTCCCAGATTACGCACTGTGGTAAAACCTGCTTTTAAGGTCGCCTTGGCCGCGCTGACTCCAAAGATGGCTTCACGGGTTGGGGTTTCCACTAAACCACGGTAGCCATGTTTTTGCGGATCTGAAGTTAAATGTACGTGCATATCAATCAGGCCAGGCACTACATAATGGGTGGATAAATCAATTATCTGTACGTTTTTGGGAGCATCTTTTGCATCAACAATAGCGCTGATGCGACCTTCTTCAACCAGAATAGCTTTATTTTTCTGGTAGTTCCCTGTGCGCACATCCAGCAAATGCCCGACCTGGATCACCTGCTCAACCTGAGCTAAAACCACAGAGCTGAATAATCCAGCCAGCAGCACTGATACCTGACTTAACTTCATAACCGTCCTTATTTACTTCACTTTTTAGCTAGCTGACTCGTCTTTCGCCGATAATTCAGCCACACGACGTTCCAGTTCATCCAATTTGGCACGGGTTTTAACCAGCACCTGAGTTTGCACATCAAACTCTTCGCGGGAAACGAAATCCAGCTGGCTGAGTTTTTGTTGCAACACCTGCTTTACTTTGTTTTCAACATCGTCAGCCATCTCACGTACTTTAGGTGGGATCACAGCACCAATTTGTTTGGCAATTTCTTCAATCTTTTTTGGATCAATCATGGTCTAACTCCTCTAGCGTCGGTTTATTCTACGAGCCTTGAGGCTCAAGGTGGATCCATTCTGCCGCATATTTGCCGGACTTGCTCGTTTTGTGCAGAAATCAGCGCGCCTCTGCCCGGTCAATTTGAGTTAAACTAGCGTCCTTCTGTGAAAGGTGCCTGATGAAACTTAACTCTCAACAAAACGATGCGGTGCATTATATCAGCGGGCCTTGCCTGGTGCTGGCTGGCGCTGGCAGTGGCAAAACCCGGGTCATTACCAATAAAATTGCCTATTTAATTCAGCAATGTGGTGTGCCCGCTAAACATATAGCGGCCGTGACTTTTACCAATAAAGCCGCCCGCGAAATGAAAGAGCGGATTAAGCATCAGCTGGAACGCCCTTTGTTACGGGGTTTAACTGTTTCTACCTTTCACACCTTAGGTCTTGAGATCCTGAAAAAGGAATACCGCGCTATTGGGTATAAGCCGAACTTTACGCTGTTTGACGATCAGGACAGCATGGCGCTGCTCAAAGAGCTGACCGATACCGAACTGCAAGGTGATAAAGATTTACTGAAAGCGCTGCAAGGTAAAATATCCTCATGGAAAAACGATTTAACTTTACCAGGCCAAGCGCTGGCTCGCGCTACTGATGCGCAAAGCATCAGCTTTGCCAATTTCTACCAGCAATATGCCCAGCAACTGCGGGCCTATAATGCGCTGGATTTTGACGATTTAATTATGGTGCCTACCCTGCTGTTTGCTTCCAATGAACAAGTGCGGCAAAAATGGCAGCAAAAAATCCAGTATCTGTTGGTAGATGAATATCAGGATACCAATACCAGCCAGTACGAACTGGTGAAATGGCTGGTCGGTGAGCGTCAGCGTTTTACTGTGGTAGGAGACGACGACCAGTCGATTTATTCCTGGCGTGGCGCCAAACCGCAAAACCTGGTGCTCTTGGGCAAGGATTTTCCGAATTTAAAAGTCATTAAGCTGGAGCAAAACTACCGCTCGGCCGAACGCATTTTAAAAGCAGCCAATATTCTGATCGCCAATAACCCGCATGAGTACGATAAACGGCTGTTCAGTGAGCTGGGTTATGGCGTGCCTTTACGGGTGTTACCGACCCGCAATGAAGAAGATGAAGCCGAAAAAGTGGTGGCTGAGATTATTTCGCATCGCTTTATTAATCGTACTCAATACAAGGAATATGCGCTGCTGTATCGCGGCAACCATCAGGCACGGGTGTTTGAAAAAGCTCTGATGACCAACCGAATCCCCTACAAAGTCTCAGGGGGGACTTCGTTTTTTTCCCGCGCTGAAATTAAAGACATCATGGCCTATTTACGCTTATTGGTGAATCAGGACGATGACAATGCGTTTTTGCGTATTATCAACACGCCGAAACGTGAGATAGGTGCGGCAACGCTCGAGCGAATTGGCAGTCTGGCCAATGAAAAACATATCAGCTTATTTGCCGCCTGCTTCGAGCCTGAACTGGCAGAACGTTTGCCAGCACGCGGCCTGCAAGCCGTGCAGAACTTTGCCAACTGGATTAATCATGTCGCCGACAATGCACTGCGGTCTGATCCAAAGGAAGCAGTAAAAGATCTGATCCGGCAAAGTCAGTACGAAGCCTGGTTATTTGAAAGCAGCGCAAGCCCCAAAGCGGCGGAAATGGCACTGAATAATATCAATGAGCTGTATCGCTGGATCAGCGAAATGCTTGAAGGCAAAGACGATGAAGAGCCACTGAGTTTAAACGAAGTGGTCACTAAACTGACGCTACGGGATATGATGGAACGGCAGGAGCAGGAAGATGAGGCCGATCAGGTGCAACTGCTGACCTTACACGCTTCGAAAGGCCTGGAGTTTCCTTATGTCTTTATGGTCGGTATGGAAGAAGGTTTATTACCGCATCAAAGCAGCATAGACGAAGACAATGTCGAAGAAGAGCGCCGCTTGGCTTATGTAGGTATCACCAGAGCACAACGTGAGCTGATTTTTACTTATGCCCGCGAGCGTCGTCAGTACGGCGAAGTGATCAAACCAGAACCAAGCCGGTTTTTATATGAATTGCCTGCCGATGATTTGGAGTGGAGCAAAGCGGCACCTGTGAAAACAGAACAGCAGCGTCAGGAAACGGGTTTAGCGCATATCGATAGATTACGCCAGTTGCTGAAAAAGTCCTGATTGAGTTTCACTGACCGGGCTGCTATCGGCAAAATAGCAGCATCCCAGCTGAGTCAGATAAGAGCGGCTTTCGTCAGTTTCGGCCACAGCAGCGACCAGACGGTATTTGTGGGTCTGCGCCAAACTTAGCAAGACCTGCAGCAGCTGTTTACGCTGATCACTGCGCTGTAAACTGCGGCTAAAGGCGGTATCTAAGACAACAAAATCAAACGGATACTGTACAAGCAAACCTAGCGCAGCCACTTCAGCAGCAAACTGATCCAATAATAATCGGATCCCCAGTCTCTTAAGCTGATGCAAATTGGCCAGTTGAGTGGTGGTTAAACGTAACAATTCCGCTTCGTTAAAGCCAATACAAAGCTGATGTAATGGCAGTACGGAATGGCGCAACACATTGCAGAGCTTATCAAAAAGTAAGGTATTGTTCAGATGGCCACTGCTCAATGTCATGCTGAAGAGTTCTGTACTGGCATTTTTCTGACAAATCTGCCGCACCAGCTCCAGTTCAATGTCAGGCATTAAACCAGCCTGAGTCGCCTGACGACTTAATTCAGCTTTTTGTGCCGCATCGCCCTGTTGCCAGTTCAACAGTACTTGATAACCAAGCACGTCTTTATCCTGCACTAAAGGCCGGAATGCTGGAGCAAACTGTTGTTGATCAACAGCTTGTTGTAAGGCTTGTTCCTGCCCTAACTCTTGCAGCATTTGCTGACGCATCGAATCATTAAAAATCACAAAACGGTTTCGGCCAAACGACTTGGCCTGGTACATGGCCGCATCAGCATCACGTAACAATTCATCGGCGTTCTGATAGTCAGGCTGATAACAGGCAATACCTAAGCTGGCGCCTGAACAGACCTGCTGGCCTTCAAGCATCATCGGCTGACGCAACGATTCAATTAAACGCTCAGCTACTTCCTCAGCGTCAACATCGCTTTGGATCTGCCCCAATAAAATAACGAACTCATCACCACCTAAACGAGCGACTAAGTCATGTTCCCTTACAGTTTGCTGTAAACGCCGACTTACTTCGATTAAAAATAAATCGCCAATATGGTGACCTAAGGTATCGTTAATCAGCTTAAAACGGTCTAAATCGATAAATAACAACGCAAAACGTGGTGTGGCCTCACGATTACGGTAGGAAAAACGCTGGCGCAACTGCATTAAAAACATTTGCCTATTCGCCAAACCTGTTAAAGCATCATGGTTCGCTTCGTGGAACAGTTTTTCTTCGGCTTTTTTTCGCTCTTCAACCTGTAAACGCAAAAATAAATTGGTTTGCCGCAATTCGCGGGTGCGTTCAAAAATACGTTTTTCCAGCTCTTCATGCTGTTGCTTTTGTTGCTCTGTGTTTAACTTACGAGAAATAGCCACCGCTATATGCTGCGAAACAAAACGCAGAAGATTCAGCTCCTGTTCGCTATAGCTATAGGTATTGTCATAACATTGCAGTGCAATAACACCTAACACCTGCGGTCCCACTAACAAAGGCGCACCTAGCCAACTGGTGGACATAGAGCTGTGATTAAGACTGGATTGAACACGGTCAACTACACCCGTTTTGATAAGCTCTAACAACTGGGCCTGGCTGATTAATTTGGCTTCGCCAGAGCGGATCACATACTCAGTTAAGCCACTTTGCAAAGCACGCTCTCTGGGCGTTGGTGTGTACTGATCCAAATAAAACGGAAAATGTAAGCGATCACCGGCTTCGTTTAACAGAGCAATATAGCAGTTATCAGCTTTCATCAATTCAGACAAAATCTGGTGTACTTCATGATAAAAACTCATCATGTCGGTGCTTTTTGCTGTCATTTCTGAAATTTTATACAAAGCAGACTGCAACTGCTCTGCATTGGTCCGCTCACGGATTTCTTTTTCCAGCGACTGATTGGTATTGCGTAATTGTTGAGTACGTTCACGCACTGTTTGCTCTAACAGCTCCCGGCTTTTCACTCTGTCGATGGCTGTGACTGTATGAATCGCAATATTACTGATCAGCGCTAAATCGTGTTGATTATAACGACAGTCCGGGTCGTAGCTTTGAATCGCCATCACCCCAATCACTTTTTCACCACGACATAAAGGTACGCCCAACCAATACTGACTGGCGGTCCCCTGAGCCGTAATATCGCCTGTTTCTACCAGTCGGCGATACTCGTCCTGATCACACAACAGGGCTTGTTTAGTGCGAGCTACATATCCAGTCAAACCTGAAGCAAATGCATCCGATGGCGCATCTAACAAGGCTCGTTGATCTTTTTCATCTGCAAAATATTCCAACGAAAACTGTTGGTCCTGCTCACAGAGCACTACATAAAAATTATCGGCTTTGAGTTGCTGGTTAAGTAACCGGTGAATAGCGGGATAAAACTCACGCATGTCTTTAATGCCAGACGCTAATTCTGACAGTTTAAGTAAAGCGCCCTGAATGATATAAGCCTGTTTATAGCCTGCAGCCAGCTTACGCAAACGACGCAGCTGACTAACCACAAGGTGGTGGGCTTTGTTCAGAGTTGTTATATCCTTCAACTTTTTCTCTTATTCTTGTTTGAGGCGAGGCAGCCAAAACTGACTGATGTTTAAACATCTCTATTATGCACAAAGCTTAAGCAGATGGAAGGCAAAATGAGTCGGCTGGTCAGATCTTCTTATAAACGATCGAGCTATAAATACAATAACTGGATCTATTGGAGCAGTAGAAACAGAAAACGCTGCCAAGGCAGCGTTCTTCGCTAACAAAAAGTTTACACGCCTTCGGTCATAAATTTGATTGCTGCTTCAATTTCATCATCAGAACAATCACCACAGGTACCACGTGGAGGCATAGAGCGGATACCTTCAATGGCATGTTTCTTCAGTATATCCATGCCTTGGGCTAAACGTGGTTTCCAGGCTGCATCACCTTTTTTCGGCGCATCTAAAGCACCGGTACCATGACAAGCAAAACAGGCACCTTGGTATACTTGCTCACCCGTGCGTGGGCCTTTAGGTCCGGTATCTGCAGCAGCCTGAGCACCAGCCAGGTACACCTGACCTACGGGTTCAAGACGTTTTTTCAGAGCTTCGTTGTCAGCTTCCTGCGCAGCAACGTTGGCTATTGCAGCAGTTGCCATTAGCACTAAGGCGAAAGTGAATTTTTTCATCTGGATAATCCTGTCAATAAGCCATACAAAAGTTAAGGCATTATAACGCCGTGATGCTTCATAGTGGAAGCCCCTGTATTTGTTGGTATTTAACTTAGCCTATCTTGGATAAAATTTGCAGCCAAAAGTTGCTTATAACTGATCAATCTGACAGACATTTTTTTCAGTTAAAAAAAATTCAAAACAGGACTGTGCAAAGAAAATCTTTGTGGTAGTCTGTTTTCCCACTTTGATTGTCTTACGCTGTCGCCTTTTTCGACGGGTAACCAAAGTGAGATAATTTTCCACAAAATGGAATAATAAGAAAAACAATAAGGGAACCTGTAGTATCACCTTTTTTTTCTTTTAAATACATAAACTTAATCATCAAGCACCGGAATTTCTCTGCAGATCTTCTGGGTGTTTCCTATGGTCTGTCCACAAAGTTATCCACAGCTTTTTCGTATAAAAAAGTATCAACTGAGGCAAGAGCTTGCCATTAATAAAGCCGCAGCCTCAACGACTAAGGCGACAGAGCTACAGCTAGCTGATCCAGCACTGTTGTGGCATGCTTATGCAAAACATTTAGGGATCCTTATCATGGTTGTTATACCGGACAATCCTCTTATTTTGGTCGACGGTTCTTCTTATTTATTTCGTGCTTATCATTCGCCACCACATCTGACTAACTCCAAAGGAGAAGCCACAGGCGCTATTTATGGCGTGGTCAACATGCTGAAAAGTTTGTTACGCCAGTATAAACCCAGTCAAATGGTCGTGGTATTTGATGCGAAGGGACTAACTTTTCGCAATGAAATGTACAGCGAATACAAAGCCCATCGCCCACCCATGCCCGATGATTTGCGTAGTCAAATAGCGCCCTTGCATCAGATTATTGAAGCTATGGGCTTACCTCTGCTTTGTATCAGTGGTGTTGAAGCGGACGATGTTATTGGTACTTTGGCTGTGCAAGCCAGTCAGCAAGGTCGTCATGTATTGATATCTACTGGCGATAAAGATATGGCTCAATTGGTCGACCAACATGTCACCTTAATTAATACCATGACGGATACCATTTTAGATCCTGCTGGTGTTACTGAAAAATTTGGTGTGGGCCCTGAACTCATTATCGACTATTTAGCCCTGATGGGAGATAAAGCTGACAATATTCCTGGGTTACCTGGTGTAGGTGAAAAAACAGCTTTAGCATTACTGCAAGGCATAGGCTCAATAGATAAGCTTTACCAACAACTGGATCAAATCGCCACACTGAATTTCCGTGGTAGTAAAACCATAGCGGCAAAAATGCAAGAATTTAAAGAGCAACTGACCTTGTCATATCAGTTAGCCACCATCAAAACCGATGTTGAACTCTCTCTTGACCCAACAAGCTTAGATATCAAAACACCAGATCAGACCAAACTGGCGGAGCTTTATGCCGCCTGTGAATTTAGACGCTGGTTGAGTGAAGTGTTAGCAGGGAAAGATACAGCGACCGCGGTTACAACGGAAGCAGCAAAAACCAATGACGAACCAGCTGCAGAATCATCTGGCAGTGGCATTGACACCTCCAACTACCCATGTATTTTGACCGAAGCGGACTTTCAGCAGCTGTTAAAGCGTCTACCTGAAGTTGAACTGGTAGCTTTTGATACCGAAACCACCAGCCTAGATTATATGCAGGCCGATATAGTGGGTATTTCACTGGCCCTGGCAGCTGGTGATGCCTGTTACATTCCGTTGGCTCATGATTATGTAGGTGCACCTGAACAGCTGAGCCGTGACTGGGTATTAGCAGAACTGAAAAACTGGCTGGAAGATGAAAGCAAAGCCAAAGTGGGTCAAAACCTGAAGTACGATCAAAGTGTCCTCGCACGCCACGGTATCCAACTGCGCGGTATTCGTTTTGACACTATGCTCGAATCTTACATAGTCAACAGCGTAGCCTCGCGTCATGACATGGATTCTCTGGCACTGAAGTACCTGGGTCATAAAACGATCGGCTTTGAAGACATTGCAGGCAAAGGTGCCAAACAAATCACCTTTAACCAAATCGCACTGGAACAAGCTTCACCTTATGCTGCAGAAGATGCTGATGTCACTTTACGCTTGCATCAGCCTTATGGCCTATGCTGGAACAGCATTCTGGTTTACAAAAAGTCTTTCGCGATATCGAAATGCCGCTAGTTCCTATTTTATCCGCAATGGAACGTACCGGGGTTAAAATTGATGGCAACTTGCTGGCACAACAAAGTCTGGATTTAGCCAAACGGATCAGCGAGATAGAACAACAAGCTTATCAGATGGCCGGGAAAGAATTTAACCTGTCCTCACCTAAGCAATTACAGGAAATCTTATTTGAACAGATGGCTTACCTGTGTTGAAAAAAACGCCCACAGGCACGCCATCCACAGCAGAGGAAGTTCTGGCTGAACTGGCGCACGATTACGAGTTTCCAAAACTTATTACAGAACACCGGGGCCTGAGTAAGCTTAAATCGACCTACACCGATAAACTCCCGTTATCTGTTAATCCAGTCACAGGCCGGGTACATACTTCTTACCATCAGGCTGTGGCTGCTACGGGCCGCTTAAGCTCGACTGAGCCCAACTTGCAAAATATCCCCATCCGCAGCGAAGAAGGCCGTCGTATTCGTCAGGCGTTTATTGCAGAGCCTGGCAAAACTATTCTGGCCATCGACTATTCGCAAATTGAATTACGCATTATGGCGCATTTATCACGTGACCCTGCTCTGCTCAATGCTTTTGCTCAAGGTAAAGATATTCACAGAGCCACAGCTGCTGAAGTCTTTGGTGTAGCGCTGGACCAGGTCAGTGCAGAACAACGCCGTCGTGCTAAAGCGGTGAACTTCGGTCTGATTTATGGCATGTCAGCTTTTGGTCTGGCACGCCAGTTAGGTATCAGTCGGGGCGAAGCTCAGCAGTATGTTGACCTTTATTTTGAGCGTTTCCCTGGCGTGTTGGGTTATATGGAACGTACCCGTACCCAGGCGCACGAACAAGGTTATGTTGAAACTCTGTTTGGCCGTCGTTTGTATCTGCCGGAAATTAATGCCAAAAACATGGCGCGGAAAAAAGGCGCTGAGCGCGCCGCTATCAATGCGCCTATGCAAGGCACTGCGGCCGATATTATTAAGATGGCGATGATCAAAGTAGCAGCCTGGCAAGACAAACAACCTGAGGGTGTTGTTGCTATGATTATGCAGGTACACGATGAACTGGTGTTTGAAGTGAAAACCGAAGAGCTGGAGCGGGTCAGCAGGGAACTGGTTGAGATTATGCAAACTGCAGCATCACTTGATGTACCTTTGCTGGCAGAAGCTGGTTCTGGCCCGAACTGGGATCAAGCCCATTAAAAAAAATGGAATCCGGCTGAACTTAGTAAAAAACAGCCAGTCTTACTAAGTGTGTAAATGCCCATTCCTGGTAGTTTGATTTTTCGCCCAAACTTGTTTGGGGCTTTTTTATAACTATTTTTCATTTTGGAGTCGTGATCGATCAGATACAAAAAATAGCTAGAGCGCTCTTTCCTCAGCTATTCCCACCTGCAGTGCACAATTTTAGGATAAAAAGCCTCTCAAGCATTGGTAATTAAGCTACATTTTTTCAGATTAATGACGGTTTCACTAAATATTTGTAGTTTAATTACAGCTCTTCACTTGCTTTTTTAATCAACACTTGTAGAATCAATTTCGTAGGGTACAGAGGTAAGATGTTCTATCTTTCAGCACTAATCAGCTTAAATGCTTATTTAGCGACCAGAAAGAAAGGCTTATTTAGCCGCCCCACTGCTTGCAGTGGGGCGTTTTTTTTGTCTGCTGATCAGAAAAACTGAAATAAAATTAGATTTTTTAGAGCAAATACTTCAAACATTCATAATTTTATGTATAATGGCGTTGTCTTGTTAATCCAAGACACCCTGTTGATTTGAAATTATTGAATAGCTTCTCCCCGTTTGCTATGACCGGCCTCCTCAAAAAAGGCCGGTTTTCTTTTTTCAGGCCTACAAAAACCCATCACTCTACCCATCGAACAACCATTCTCACAATTTTTTTTCCTAATGCCTCCGAGGTCAGTTACCGTTACTGCAAGACCGTCGAAAATGGACAAAAAAAAGCAGAGACTATGCTCTGCTTTTCAGAAGTTCAGGATTTTTCTACAACTTATTCTTGTTCGGCACTAAACCACTGATCCAGTTTTTGTTCTAACTCAGGCAAACCTAATTTAGTCAGAGAACTGAATACCTGCACCGTCACGTCGCCCATAAAGGCCATCGAAGCTTCAGTCACTTCTAACAACACTTTTTTACGTGGCCCCGGACTTAATTTATCAGCTTTGGTCAACAGTAGCAGAACTTGCAAATTACTTTGCACTGCCCAATGAATTAAATCCTGGTCTAAGTCTTTCAATGGATGGCGTATATCCATTAAAACCACTATGCCTTTTAAACTCTGGCGTTTCATCAGGTATTCGCTCAGGCTTTTTGCCATTTTTCTTTCACAGCTAAAGGCACTTTAGCAAAACCATAACCAGGTAAATCGATCAGACGCTGGTTTTCAGCTAATGCAAAGGTGTTAATTAGCTGAGTACGACCAGGTGTTTTACTGGTACGGGCTAAACCATTTTGCCGCGTCAGCGTATTTAATGCACTGGACTTGCCGGCGTTTGAACGACCAGCAAAGGCAACTTCGATACCTGTATCTGCGGGCAGAGCCTTAATATCAGGGGCACTGGTCAGAAAAGTTGCTTTCTGATAATTGATGATCGCTTTGTACACTGTCAGCTCCGGCTGTAAATTTGGCTATAGTGTAACGGATCCTGAAGATCCACAGAAGCTTTACTGTGATTTATGGGATTCTATCTGCGCAAGATTCGTGTAAAATAGACATAAAATGTAGGGTTATTCAATTTGGTTGCCAGATCACTGGCGGTTCAACGCGGACAGAGACGGAAAAAAAATGAAAAAATTCGCACTTCCACTCACGCTCTTTTTAGGGTTAATCAGTACAGCTTATGCAGCCGATGGGGATGCTGAAGCAGGTAAAGCTAAATCCGTAACTTGTGCAGCCTGTCATGGCATGGACGGGAATAGCCCAACCGATTTATATCCAAAAATTGCTGGTCAACATGCTGGTTATATTTTTAAGCAATTAAAAGAGTTTAAGCTCGGCGCAGCTACAGGTGGTAAAGAAGGTCGTAACAATGCTGTGATGGCCGGTATGGTTGCTGCTCTGTCTGAGCAAGATATGAAAGATCTGGCTGCGTATTACTCCAGCCAAACCATGAAAGAAGGCAGCACGCCGGAAGATGTAGTAGCTAAAGGTGAGAAATTATTCCGCGGTGGTGATATGGAGCGAGGTGTTACAGCCTGTATCGCTTGTCATGGTCCACGGGGTGTTGGTCATAGCTTAGCTGGCTTTCCTAAAATCTCTTTCCAGCACGCGGCTTACGTAAAAACTCAGTTGGAGTCTTTCCGTAATGGCTCGCGCGCCAATGACATGAACGGCATGATGCGTGACGTTGCGAAGAAACTGACTGACGAAGATATTGAAGTTCTGTCTAAATATGTGGGTGGTTTACACTAACAGCTCTTTATCTTTTAGAACAAACCAGGCTTTATGCCTAATGCCAGTCAGTTAAGCTGACTGGCATTATTTTTTGTACGCATATTTGCTGGATTTCCTTTTGATTTGCCTTGGATAACTTCGCT
>NZ_LAMX01000010.1:0-150628 GCF_001275035.1 Rheinheimera sp. KL1 | reverse complement strand
CCCCCTTCTAGGGGGCCTAAAGCAAAGCCACCTCCTATGGAGGTGGATTTTTACTCAATTAGCTTAATTTACTGACCGTATTTCTCAGCCAGATACAACCAGGTTTCCAATACTGTATCAGGGTTTAATGACACAGAATCGATGCCTTGATCCATCAGCCATGCCGCAAAGTCTTCATGATCTGAAGGGCCCTGACCACAAATACCGACGTATTTGCCTTTAGCTTTAGCGGTTTGAATCGCCATAGACAACAGCTTTTTAATGGCCGGGTTACGTTCATCAAACAGATGCGCTATTAAACCACTGTCTCTGTCCAGGCCTAAAGTCAGCTGAGTTAAGTCATTGGAGCCGATGGAGAAACCATCAAAGTACTCTAGGAACTCTTCAGCCAGCAAGCAGTTGGATGGCAATTCACACATCATAATCACTTTTAAGCCATTTTCACCGCGTTTCAAGCCATGAGCTTCTAAGAGTTCAATCACTGCCTTAGCTTCTTCCAGCGTGCGAACGAATGGGATCATCACTTCAACATTAGTAAAGCCCATTTCATTACGAACCCGTTTTAAGGCTTCACATTCCATCGCAAAACAATCACGGAAATCTGCCGAAATATAACGTGATGCGCCACGGAAACCTATCATCGGATTTTCTTCGTGCGGTTCGTACTGCTGACCACCAATAAGGTTAGCGTATTCGTTTGACTTAAAGTCGGACATCCGCACTATTACCCGCTCTGGCGAGAAAGCTGCAGCCAAAGTAGAAATACCCTCTGTTAGCTTACCGACGTAAAACTCTACAGGTGAGCTGTAGCCAGCCATCATCTGACTGATGGTTGCTTTAAGCTCGTCACTCTGGGCATCGAAATTCAGTAGCGCCTTTGGATGCACACCAATCATACGGTTGATAATAAATTCCAGACGAGCTAACCCTATGCCTGCATGAGGTAATTTGGCAAAGGAGAATGCACGTTCCGGGTTGCCCACGTTCATCATGATTTTCATCTTCAGCGCTGGCATT
This sequence comes from Rheinheimera sp. KL1, assembly GCF_001275035.1. NCBI lineage: Bacteria > Pseudomonadati > Pseudomonadota > Gammaproteobacteria > Chromatiales > Chromatiaceae > Rheinheimera > Rheinheimera sp. KL1. Next base: position 149,611 of record NZ_LAMX01000010.1, on the reverse strand, counting down.
TGATCTACACGTGAAGTCATCACGTCAAAACCTAAAATACCGTCGTAGACAAAACCCGTGTCGCCTTCAGCACAAGATACGGTGACATCCTGGCCATTTTTGATTTTCTTGGTGGCATCACCACAACCTACTACGGCGGGGATCCCCAGTTCACGGGCTATAATAGCAGCGTGACAAGTGCGACCACCGCGGTTAGTAACAATAGCTGAAGCGCGTTTCATGATAGGTTCCCAGTCCGGGTCTGTCATGTCAGTGACTAGCACGTCACCAGGCTGGATTTGATCCATATCTGCGATACTGGCCAGCACTTTGGCTTTACCTGAACCGATTTTATGACCAATAGCGCGACCTTCAACCACTATGGGTGCTGTGCCTTGCAGCTGGAAGCGTTCCATTTCGTTGCTGTCTTCGCGGCTACGTACGGTTTCAGGGCGGGCCTGAACTATATACAGCTTACCGTCCTGACCATCTTTGGCCCATTCGATATCCATAGCACGGCCGTAGTGTTTTTCAATGATAATGGCTTGTTTCGCCAATTCCTGCACTTCAGCATCCGTCAGTGAAAACTTCTGACGATTTACTACAGGCACATCTTCAACAACAACCTGTTTGCCATGAGTTAAATCTTTGGAGTACACCATCTGCAGTAACTTGCTGCCTAAGTTACGACGAACAACTGCAGGACGACCAGCCATCACCGTTGGCTTGTGCACATAAAACTCGTCAGGGTTGACTGCGCCCTGCACCACCATTTCACCTAAACCGTAAGATGAGGTAACAAAGACCACATCTTCAAAACCTGATTCAGTGTCAATACTGAACATCACACCAGAGGCGGATAAATCCGAGCGCACCATACGCTGCACACCGGCAGACAAAGCTACACCACGATGGTCATAACCCTGATGCACACGGTACGAAATAGCACGATCGTTAAATAATGACGCAAATACGTGCTTAATGGCTTCAATCACCTGAGCATAACCACGTACGTTTAAGAAAGTTTCCTGCTGACCCGCAAACGAAGCATCAGGCATATCTTCCGCTGTGGCTGAGGAACGCACTGCAAAGGAGACATCTTCAGCACAACCTTGTTGCAGCTGTTGATAGGATGTTTGAATAGCGTGTTCGAATTCGGTTTGAAATGGTGTATCAATCACCCATTGGCGAATTTGCGCACCAGCTTTGGCCAAGGCGTTTACGTCATCAACGTTGAGACCATCCAACACTTGATAAATACGCTCGTTAAGACCACTCTGTTCAAGAAATTGATTAAAGGCATAAGCTGTGGTGGCAAAACCGCCAGGAACTTGTACCCCTGCATTTGCCAGGTTACTGATCATTTCACCCAATGAAGCATTTTTACCACCAACGCGAGGAACGTCGTGCATGCCCAGGTCCTGGTACCAAACAACGAATTCTTGCACAATGAGTCTCCAATTTTTGTTGCAGGTTATGTAAGCTTACATGGCCAGCCACACAAGCATGCTAATTCTACACTGGCGCGAAAGCTAAATAAAACCTTAATTTTTATGTAATTTTATAACGACAAAATGGAGTAAATTGTGAGAACAGCCTTTTATATCTCTGATGGCACAGGCATTACATCCGAAGTATTCGGACACGCTCTATTGTCACTGTTTCCGGCAGAGTTCGACCATATCACTATCCCTTTTGTTGAAAATAAAGAGATCGCCTTACAAGCAAAACAACGAATAAACGATCGTTATAAAACAACTGGAATTCGCCCTTTAATTTTTCAGACCTTTGTTGACGAGGAACTAAGGCAGATCATTAACAGCAGCGATGGTGTCTGTTACGACTTTTTAAATGCCTTTATTGAGCCGATGCAAAAAGAATTAGGCATAGCGGCAATGCCCAAAACTCATCGCACTCATAGCATTCATGAAAAAACCTATGATTTCCGTATTGACGCGGTGAACTATGCGCTGGCCAATGACGATGGTGTGAACTTAAAGGAATATGCGAAAGCCGATATTATTTTGGTGGGTGTCAGTCGCTCAGGCAAAACGCCAACGAGCTTATATCTGGCATTGCAGTATGGAATTAAAGCAGCCAACTACCCCTTTGTGCAGGAAGACATGGATATGCTGCGGCTACCGGATGAGCTGAAGAAGCAAAAAGCCAAGCTGTTTGGCCTGACCATTACGCCAGAACGTTTGAGTAAAATTCGTGAGCAGCGCCGCCCTGGCAGTAAATATGCGTCACTGCGGCAATGCAAACTGGAATTGGATGAAGTTGAAGCTTTGTATCAAAAGGAAAAAATTCCGTTTTTAAACTCAACTCATTTATCCATTGAAGAGATATCGGCAAAAATTTTGGCGCAAACCGGTTTAAAACGACAAAAATATTAAGAGGGTTGAACAGCGCTGGCCTCTTGCAGCAACTGTTTAGCATGTAGGAGGCACAGCCGGATAGGCTCACCTTGCTCTTTACGTTTGACCAGCTGCACCAAGAGTCGGTTTACAGGTGCGTCAAGTTTCAACTGCTCTGCCAGAGTCACCACTGCGCCATTTAAAAAGTCGATTTCAGTCGCTTTGCCTGCCTGAATATCATCCCACATTGAAGAGCGCGCTTCTGGCGATATAGCCAGCATCTTTTTTGCCAGACGTTTGAATAACCAATTGGGGGTTCGCAATAAAAAAGGAATATAGCTGTTGGGGACAGAGGTATAGGAAAAACTTTGAATGTTCAAACACCTGCATATCCTCAGCAACTCATCTATCGCTGCAGCCAGCACTAACCGATAAGGGCGTTGTAACAGCTGTTGCTGCAAAGGTAAGTCTGACAATGCGTTAATGGCATTATTCAGATTCAACATTAACTTACCAAATTCAGCCGCTTTGACATTCTCCAGCTGTTTTGACTTAATACCGTGCTGGTCTAACTGCTTCAGTACAGCGTGAATACGTGCATCGTCACTTCGCTGCCAGATCATCTCTGAGCCCGTGGTCCTGGCATAAAAACCCGGACTGATTTTCACCACATTAAAAGGGACTATGGCCCTAAATACGGGTTGAGATAAGAGCTGTTGATACAGAGGTGCGATAGCTACACCATTTTGCATCGCCACGACCAAAGCATCTGCAGACAGATAGTGAGCTAGTTGAGGTAATAAAATCTGCAAATCCAACGCCTTTACCGTGACCAGCACCAGCTGTGCGGTACGAAGCGTTTCAAACTCGGTGTAAACAGCTGGAGAGCGGAGCCGATGGCAAGCTCCGTTTAAATCCTGGGCTGTTAAACCATAAGCTGCGGCTTCGAGCGCCATGCGTTCGCGCCCGATAAATATCACTTCACATTCAGGAGATTGTGCGAGTACGGTACCGAGGTAACAACCGATAGCACCTGCGCCTACGACAGCTACTCGCAGAGGGGCAGCGCTACTGCCTGAATGATCAGACTGCAGCGCTGTTGAGCGATTTTTATTTGCGGACCGCACGAAGGGTATCTGCGATCAGGAATGCCAGTTCCAGCACCTGATCTGAATTTAACCGAGGGTCACATTGAGTAGTGTAACGCTTGCTTAAATCGTTTTCAGACAAACCATAAGCGCCACCAGTACATTCAGTGACATTATCGCCTGTCATTTCCAGGTGAATACCACCGGCATGAGTGCCCTCAGCCTGATGCACAGCAAAGAAATAACGGATTTCACGCAAGATAGCTTCAAAGTCACGGGTTTTATAATCGTTGCTGGCTTTGACTGTGTTGCCATGCATAGGGTCTGAACTCCAGACCACTTTGCGCCCCTCACGCTCAACACGACGCACCAGAGCTGGCAGTTTTTCTGCCAGTTTATCCGCGCCCATTCGGGTGATTAAGGTCAGTCGGCCTGGAGTGTTGTCCGGATTCAGCGCATCAATCAGGCGCAATAAATCCACTTCATCCATACCAGGGCCTACTTTCACACCCACAGGGTTTTTGATACCACGGAAGAATTCAATATGGGCATGATCAAGCTGTCGGGTGCGCTCACCTATCCAGACCATATGCGCTGAGCAGTCATACCAGTCCCCTGTTAAGGAATCACGGCGGGTTAAGGCTTCTTCGTAGTTCAGCAACAGTGCTTCATGCGAGGTATATAAGGATGTTTCGCGAATAGACGGCGAGTTTTCCGCCGTAATACCGCAAATTTCCATAAAACGCAGTGCTTCCTGAATACGCTGAGCCACGTCCTGATAGCGACCTTTCAGTGGGTTAGCATCAACAAAACCCAGATTCCAGCGGCTGACCTGATGCAGGTCGGCTAATCCACCTTGGGCAAAAGCCCGTAGCAAATTTAACGTGGCAGCGGAATGATGATAAGCCGTCATCAACCTATTAGGATCTGGCTTGCGCGCTTCTGCTGTAAATTCAAAGCTGTTAACTATGTCACCACGGTAGCTTGGGTGAGATACACCAGCTATGGTTTCCAAATCACTGGAGCGAGGCTTGGCGTATTGGCCTGCCATGCGAGCCACTTTGACTACAGGACAGCCGCCGGCAAAAGTGAGAACCACAGCCATTTGCAGCAATACTTTAAAAGTGTCACGAATTTTTGGTGCATTAAAGTCACTAAAGCTCTCCGCACAATCTCCGCCTTGCAGCAAAAATGCTTTGCCTTCAGCCACTTGCCCAAGCTGACTAAAGAGATCACGAGTCTCTTGCGCAAACACCAAAGGCGGATATTTGTGCAATTGCTGCTCAACACTGCTGAGTAAAGCCTGATCATCGTAATGAGGTTGTTGTTGGATTGGAAAAGCTCGCCAACTTTGAGGCGTCCAGGTCGTCACTTTAAGTAGTCCTATAGTTCTGAATTGATAGTTAATGTCACTAGGTTATTTATCCGCAGACAAAGTAAATTTATTGGCGGCTAAATTCAATGCTTAAATGAGTATATTGCGCTGAATTTTGTAAATAGCACGACATTTATCATTAAAAACACCCAGATGGCTACACATCTGAAAATATCAAGCGTTTTTTAGCATGCTTTATAGGCTGAAAACACTATTCTCATTGGAGTTTTTATGTCAGAAGTTCAGGCTTTGCAGCAGTTGGAACCACAGCTGCATCAGTTGATTTTAAGTTAACCTCTGTCGGTCAGGTTGACCTTGTGTTATTTAGGTCGGAAAGTCATTTACTGATAGAGCATTTACCAAGCTTGACTCCCCCTTAGCGCATGCCTTAGCACCCTGACTTAGGGTGCGCACATCAAAAAACCCATCTACTGAAGTAGAAGGTTTTGGAGCCGAAAATACATGCACAGCTCCGCCAGATATCTAAGCACTAAGTTCTGCTCAGGAACTAAGAATACGCAGTGCACTCTGCAGATGTTCAGCACAATTTCGCCCTAAATCTGTCAAATAGCCACCATCAGCCTGAGTGAGCAAACCTTTTTTGTATAAACGTTCTATGGCCTCTTTGGCACCAGGGTCTGCTGATTTGTGTGCTTTAATCCCCTCCAGTGAGGTGTCTAAATTAAATAAAGTCAAAATACGAATTTCGTCATTCAATTGTGAATTTACTGGCATCTCGTCTTTTCCTTTGTCACTGTTTTGCTTGAAACTAGACCCTATTTGACAAATTTTCCAGAAAAAGTGTCGGTCCTTCCACTATTCCAAGCCTTAGACATGAAAACTCCCCTATTTTTATAAGGCTACAGCTGTATTTTTAAGCAGATATTTCCTATAGTCAGACAAACTATGGAGAGCTTTAGAAATCGTGGCTAAGGGATATTCAAACGCAAACACAGCACATCTTTGGACTGACTTGTTTCAGTGCTTATCTGATCCTGTTGCTTTGCTGCAGATAAGTGCCAAAAGTCCTCCTAAATTACTCCGTAGTAACAACGCTTTTAAACAGTTATTTAATCTAAGTACAACCAACAGCGCTCAGCGGCTCAACTCCCTGCCCGTCGATTTTATTGATTTGTTACAGCAGCTTAGCCCAAGCACTAGAGTGCCCGTCTGGTGCGTGATGACAGACGACGGTCATTGTCAGCATTTTAAACTACAAGCGGCATTCAGCGATTCGGACCCAGACAGCTGCTTGCTGGTCATGCAGGATATTAGTGAGCTGGAAAATGCTATAGAACTGCTTAAAAAACAAAATGAACAATTGCAGCAGCGCCTGGCGACTATAGAACAGTTGAAAAACAGAATTCGGGAGCAATCTATTCGGGATCCGCTGACGAATCTTTATAATCGCAGATTCTTAAACGAATTCATGGAGCGTGAGCTGGCACTGGCCAGACGGAATCAAAAACCTCTGGCTGTAGTGATGCTCGACCTCGACCACTTTAAACAACTTAATGACCAGTTTGGTCACCAGACTGGTGACAAAGTCATTGAAATGGTCGCGAAACATTTACTCAGACAAAGTCGCAGAACAGATGTGTTATTCCGTTATGGTGGTGAGGAGTTTTTGGTGATCTTACCGAACACTAATGCAAGCCAGGCCCAGCATTTGGCCGAAAACTGGCGTGTTCATGTAGAACAAGCTCAAGTTTTTGCCAAACATCAGGCGGTGAACATCACTTTATCTGCCGGCATCTCTATTTATCCCGAGCATGGTTCTACGGCTTTTAATTTAATTCAGGCGGCGGATGAAGCCCTGTATCAAGCCAAGGCCGCAGGACGTAATCAGGTCGTGATGTGCTAAGCGGGTCAACTGAAAAGAAAAAGGAACCGAAGTCCCTTTTTCTTTGTGAACTTTATCTGACCAATTTAAAAACCACCACGTAACGCAGCAATACGTTTTTCTAGCGGTGGATGACTTAAAAACAGCTCTGAAGTCGCAGGCTTACTGGCGATACCAAAAGCCATCATTGAGCCTTCGAGCTGACTTTCATGGTTATTGCGCAGACGCTCCAACGCCGCAATCATTTTATTGGCCCCCACTAACTTTGCAGCACCGGCATCAGCGCTATATTCTCGCTTACGTGAGAACCACATCACTATGATGCTGGCCAGCACACCAAAGGCCATTTCTAATACAAACACAGTGATCATATAAGCAAAACCGTTACCACCGCCGCCTTCATCGTTACGATTACCGCTAATAGCACCAGCTATAAGTCGGGCAAAGAAAATCACGAAAGTGTTCACCACCCCCTGAATAAGCGTCAGAGTCACCATATCACCATTGGCGACGTGTGAGACCTCATGGGCCAATACGGCTTCGACTTCTTCTTCACGCATATTACGCATCAGGCCTGTGCTGACGGCCACCAGAGCATTGTTTCGACTTGGACCAGTCGCAAAAGCATTCATTTCAGGCGAATCATAAATGGCCACTTCCGGCATCGCTATGCCTGCTTGCTGAGCCTGACGACGCACTGTGTCAAACAACCATTGTTCTGTGGCATTACGAGGTTGAGTGATCACCACAGCACCGGTCGAGCGTTTCGCCATCCACTTCGACATAAACAATGAAATGAACGAGCCACCAAAACCAAATACTGCTGCAAACACCAACAAGCCGCCAATGCTTCGGCTATCAATGCCCAGCACTTTAAAAACGATGCTAAGTACAATACTTAACACCAACATCACCGCCAGGTTTGTGGCAAGGAACAGTATAATTCGCTTCATAGATACCTCGTTTATTAAGCTACTGCTTGTACTATATGGCTTAGAAGCGGTTTTTCAATCAAAGTGCGACAAGCAATTGTAAATAAAGATGAATGGAGTTGCTGATGCGACAGGACACGTCAGTTTCGCAGCTGCTTGATAAAAGCGCTGGCCAGAGAAGTATTGAGCTGTGGTTCTGACTGATAGGGCAAAACGCCCAGACATGGAGCCATTAGCGATTGCTGTAAATAAAGGATATTTTCTTGCTGATACGCCATATCCGGATCAATACAATTAGCCACCCAGCCAACAAGCTTCAGGCCAGAGCGCTCAATTTCCCGTACCGTCAGTAAGGCATGGTTTAAGCAGCCCAGTTTCATGCCCACCACCAATAACACTGGTAATTGCTGCTCTGCTACCCAATCAGCCATAGTGCTGTGATCATCCAGTGGTAATAACCAGCCACCAGCACCTTCCACTAATGCTATATCAGCATCCACAGCCTGGAGCTTTTGTAACTCTTTAGTCAAAACAGCAGGCTCGATACTAAGCCCGGCTTTTGCAGCAGCTAAATGCGGGGCCACCGCATCGGTCAGACAATAGGGATTCACTATCTCATAACTCAGTTGCTCTGTCGCGTGCTGCTGCAATTGCAAAGCATCGGTATTAAAACCCGCGCCATTGACTCCGGCAGCCACTGGTTTTTGCGCCACAGTGCGATACCCCAAAGCTTTTAAACCTTGCAATAAGGCCACTGCCACATAGGTTTTGCCGGCATCTGTGTCTGTGCCTGTAATAAAAATCGTCTGCATATGTTTATTCTTCTGTTATAACTCAGAGTTCTGCTTGGTCAGAGTCAGGTACAACACCTGATAACTGGCGCTGATTTGACCATCAATGCAACGGGAAGGATAAGCCTGCTGCACTTTTTGCCAGCGTTGTTTACCGGTTAAGGCTTTATTGCGGCCCTGGGTCACTGTATTGGCACCTAAATCTTTTAGTTCCCGTGCCAACGCCAGTACATCCGGATACTCCAACTGCACAGTTTCAGTCTGTAACTGCAAACCTAAGCGCGGATACTGACGCTCTAGCTGCTGATAAAAACCCAAAGGCAAAAACTGATTGATATGCTGATGTTGATCCACCTGCGCCCATGCCTGCTTAAATTCCTGCAAGGTGCCTTCGAGCAAAGTACTGATCACTGCGGAGCCACCTGGCTTTAGCACCCTATTGATTTCCTGCAGCACAAGTCCCGGCCGTTCGCACCATTGCAGCATCAGGCTGGAAAACACCTTGTCTATGCTTTCACTCGCGACAGGCAAGGACTGAGCATCCGCCTGAACGACCAATGCTGCTTGTCGTGCTGCCCTGGTTTTTTGCAGCATGTCGTGGCTTAGATCCAAGGCTATAAGTTCAGAACAATGCTGTTTTAGCTTTGGATGAAACCAACCTGGGCCAGAACCTAAATCCAGTAACAATCCAGCTGTTGGTGTTAATAAACTCAAAGCTTTAGCAGCGACTAAACGTTGCAGTCTGGCCGCCTGCTCGTAACTTTCACGGGCTCGACCAAAATGCCGGGCAATATCCTCTGTCAATGCCAAAGCATTCATAGCAATGGCTCCAGTTGTTGTACTAAAAAGTGAATGTCCTCACTCTGATGCATGGCTGATAAAGTAATGCGTAACCTTGCACTACCTTGTGGCACTGTAGGGGGCCGTATGGCACTTAACCAAATGCCTTGTTTTTTCAGTGAGGCGCTGATCAACATGGCTTTGTCGGCATCACCAATAATCAGTGGTTGAATGGCGGTGTTGGATGGCAATAAAGTCAAGCCAGCACCAACGGCCAGAGTTTTAAAAAGCCCAATATTGTCGTTCAGTTTGTCTCGGCGCCACTCTTGGCTGCGGCTGAGCTCAACGGAGCTTTTCATTGCCCAGCACAACGCAGGTGATAACGCAGTGCTGTAAATATAATGCCGGGCGAACTGGCGTAAATAATCAATTACTGTGGCAGAACCCGCTAAAAACGCGCCCTGACCTGCTAAGGCTTTACCAAAGTTTGCCATCAGACAGAGCATATCGCTGGATTTAAGCCTTTGTGCATCCCAGCTGCCTTTGCCTTCATTGCCAAGTACGCCCAGAGCATGAGCATCGTCCAGCAGCAAATCCGCTTTATTTGTTTTACAAAGCGCAGACAGAGCTGTTAAATCCGGACTATCACCATCCATACTAAATACGCCTTCAGTCACCACCAAAGCGGATGGATAACGTTGTAACAGCATCTCAAGTGCAGAAAGATCCTGATGCGGGAAACGTTTGTAGAGGGCATCGCAGTTAAGCGCTGCATCAATCAAAGAGGCATGACAGAGTTTATCTAACAGCAGATGATCGGTTTTATCGGCTAAATGCTGCAGCATCACCTGATTGGCGGCAAAACCTGAGGAAAACAACAAGACATCGTCCACGCCCAGCCAGTCACACAGTGCATCAGACAAAGCCCGGTGAGCATAATGAAACCCGGTCACCAAAGGTGAACCTGAACTACCAACGCCAAATCGTTCAGCGCCCTCTGCCAGAGCTTTTATAAGCTGCGGCTCAGTGGCTAACCCCAGATAGTCATTACCGGAAAAATTCAGATAAGCGCCCTGCTTATTATGCAGCAAACGGCCCTGATAGGAATCAATAGCCGGATGCTGCCGATACAAGCCAGCTGCTTTGCGATCGGCAATCTGCTGCGCAAAGCGCTGTAACCTGTCCATCACTACACTTACACCGCGCTGTGGAACAGTGAAGGTGTATTTTGCTCTTTAATGGCATCGGCTAACGCCGCCTCATGAGCTTCGTCTGATACATCATGGCGCTGCTCTGGATTGATACCGAGTTTGGCGAACAACAACATATCCGCATCTGCTTCCGGGTTTTCTGTGGTCAGCAACTTATCGCCATAAAAGATTGAGTTCGCACCTGACAGGAAACACAGCGCCTGCATTTGCTCGTTCATGCGCGAACGACCTGCAGATAAACGTACATGGCTTTGTGGCATCATAATGCGAGCGACCGCTATAGTACGGATAAATTCGAAACCATCTAAGTCTTCGACATTTTCCATCGGTGTGCCCTGCACTTTTACCAGCATATTAATAGGCACACTTTGTGGGTGCTCAGGCAAATTCGCCAGCTGCATTAGAAGTGCGGAACGATCGTTCGCCGACTCGCCCATACCCACTATGCCACCACAACAAACTTTCATACCGGCATCACGCACATGCTGCAGGGTGTCTAATCTGTCCTGATAAGTACGGGTGGTGATAATTTCACCGTAAAACTCAGGCGAGGTATCCAGGTTATGGTTGTAGTAATCTAAACCGGCCTGTTTTAACTCCTGCGCCTGACCCGCATCGAGTTTGCCCAGCGTCATACAGGTTTCTAAACCCATTTCTTTGACGCCTTTGACCATTTCCATCAGAAACGGCATATCCCGCTGCTTTGGATTGCTCCAGGCCGCGCCCATACAAAAACGGCTGGCACCTTTGTCTTTGGCTGCTTTGGCCTGAGTTAAGACTTTCTCCACTTCCAGCAAACGTTCGCGTTCAAGACCAGTATTGTAATGGCCGCTTTGTGGGCAATATTTACAGTCTTCAGCACAAGCACCGGTTTTAATCGACAATAAAGTGCTGATCTGCACTTCATTGGGTTTAAAAAATTGACGGTGCACCGTTTGGGCCTGAAAAACCAAGTCATTAAAAGGTAAAGCAAATAAGGCATTTACTTCAGCCAGAGTCCAGTTGTGACGAAGTGGTAAAACTGCAGACATAAAATTCCCCGAAGACAAGAGCCAGACAAATTGTGGTCTTTTAAATTTTCCGTTAGTCTATCGGCCCTTGACGCCATGTCAACGCCAACCAGTTCGCAAAGTTTACTGCAGGTTATTTTATGAGCATCGATCGTGAGTTTGATCGCCAGCATATCTGGCATCCCTACACTTCCTTAAGTAAACCTCTGCCAGTCTATCCCGTGGTCAGCGCCCATGGCTGCGAGTTGATGCTCGAAGATGGTCGCGCTTTGGTCGATGGTACTTCGTCCTGGTGGGCTGCTATTTATGGCTACAATCATCCGGAGTTGAATAAGGCGTTGCTTGCACAGAGTCAAAAAATGAGCCATGTGATGTTTGGCGGTATCACCCATCAGCCTGCTGTCGATTTGGCGAAGTTATTACTGCAGATGGTGCCTCAAGGTTTAACCAAAGTCTTTTTTGCTGACAGCGGCTCTATATCAGTCGAAGTGGCCATTAAAATGGCGTTGCAGTACTGGTTAGGTTTAGGCCAACCGGAGAAAAGCCGGTTACTCACCATTCAAAAGGGCTATCATGGCGATACCTTTGCTGCTATGTCGGTCTGCGATCCTGTGGATGGTATGCATTCGATGTTTAAACATCAGATCATCCCGCAGCTATTCGCTCCAGCGCCACAAAGCCAGTTTGACGGCGATTTTCTGGCTGAAGATGAGTTGGCTTTGACGGCTTTGTTTGCAGAGCATCACCAGCACTTAGCGGCTTTTATTCTGGAACCCGTACTGCAAGGCGCTGGCGGGATGCGGTTTTATCATCCGGAGTATTTAAAACTGGCGCGTAAACTTTGTGATCAGTATCAGGTGCTGTTGATAGCCGATGAAATAGCCACAGGATTTGGTCGTACCGGAAAACTCTTTGCTTGTCAGCATGCAGACATAAGCCCGGATATTATTTGTCTGGGTAAAGCTTTAACAGGCGGCTATCTAACGCTTGCTGCGACCTTGTGCAACGATAAAGTCGCTGACGGCATAGCCAAGGGCGCTGTGCCTGCATTAATGCATGGCCCAACTTATATGGCCAATCCACTGGCCTGTGCCGTAGCGCTTAAAAGCTTACAGTTGGTGCAGCAGAACCAATGGCCTGCTCAGGTTGCGGCTATAGAGCTGCAATTAAAAAACGAGCTTGAGCCTTGCCGTAGTTCACCTTATGTCGCTGATGTGCGGGTATTGGGTGCTATAGGGGTGGTAGAGATGAAACAGAATGTCGATGTGGCTGCTATGCAAAAAGCTTTTGTTGAACAGGGAGTCTGGATCCGGCCTTTTGGCAAACTGCTCTATATCATGCCACCTTACGTCATTGGTAAAGCGCAGCTTTCCAAATTAACCTCGGCTTTATGCTTAGCTTGTCTTGATACGCCGACAACAAGGGTTCAGGCGCTGCCAGGCGCCTGAACATTCAGAAGGTACGGATCGTCAGTCTTTCAGACTCCACTACAAGGTAGAAAAAATATAAAGTGCCACTGAGCAGGCTAAAGCGACAAAAAGCAAATTAAGTCTTTTGCCGTCACTTCGTCTTCTATTCCTGAATTGGTGGATCAGCAAGGTTAGCAAAGTAAAACCCAGACAGCAGTACAGCATAAGTTGCAGCCGCTTTACCTGTTCAGCATCCCAGCTCGTATCAACGGCCAAACCCCAGTACTGCACAAGGCCACTGTTAAATTCAGGTTTAGCGAAATGAGCTAGATTAAGCACCAGCAACAACAGTCCCCAGCAACTAAGGTTTAGTGCAGCAAGCAAACGCATGAGCCAATCTGAGCCTTTACGGCGATCACTGCGCCTTCTTTGTGTGTTTTCTGATATAGCAGGGCTTTCCATATGTAGTTTTCCTACAACTTTTACTTGTGTTCATTCTTCGCCTCAGTATGATGTCATCTTTCTTATTTTTAAAGTCTATTAGTAAGTTGGAGCAGGTTGCATGACGCATGCAGTAATCAAAGATGTGCTGTCTGGCCAGTATCAGGTTGGCGATACAGTCACAGTAAAAGGGTGGATCCGCACTAAGCGTGATTCCAAAGCCGGGATTTCATTTTTAGCCGTGCACGACGGCAGCTGCTTTGATGCAGTTCAGGCCGTTGCTCCGGCTGATTTGAATAATTATGAAAACGAAATTAAACGTCTGACGACGGCTTGCTCTGTCATTGTGACTGGTACTATTGCTAAGTCAGAAGGTCAGGGTCAAGCGTTTGAAATCCAAGCCTCCTCTGTTGAAGTGGTTGGCTGGGTAGAAAACCCGGACACCTACCCTATGGCACCAAAACGCCACAGCATGGAGTACCTGCGTGAGCAAGCGCATTTACGCGCCCGTACTAATATGGTTGGTGCTATCACCCGTGTGCGTCACTGTTTAGCTCAGGCTATTCACCGTTTTTTCCACGAACGTGGTTTCTACTGGATCAGCACGCCTATTATTACAGGTGCTGATGCTGAAGGCGCTGGCGAGATGTTCCGTGTCAGTACGCTGGATCTGGAAAATCTGCCACGTGACGACAAAGGCGCTATTGATTACAAACAGGACTTTTTCGGCAAAGAAACTTTCCTGACGGTATCAGGCCAACTGAACGTTGAAACTTATGCCTGTGCTTTGTCGAAGGTCTATACCTTTGGCCCGACTTTCCGCGCTGAAAACTCAAACACCACCCGTCACTTAGCCGAATTCTGGATGATTGAACCAGAAGTAGCTTACGCCGAATTAAAAGACGTAGCGCAGCTAGCGGAAGACATGCTGAAGTTTGTATTTAAAGCTGTCCTCGCAGAACGTGCTGATGATATGGCGTTTTTTGCTGAGCGTGTGGATGAAAACGCGGTCAGTCGTCTGCAGAACATGATCGACTCCACTTTTGTTCGTATGGATTACACAGACGCGGTTGAAATTCTGAAAAACTGCGGCAAGAAGTTTGATTACCCAGTGGAATGGGGTGTGGATTTACAGTCTGAACACGAGCGTTACTTAGCTGAAGTGCATGTTGGTGCTCCTGTCATTCTGCAAAACTATCCAAAAGACATCAAAGCCTTTTACATGCGGATGAATGAAGATGGTAAAACTGTGGCCGCTATGGATATTCTGGCGCCTGGTATTGGTGAAATTATCGGTGGTAGTCAACGTGAAGAGCGTTTAGAGCAGTTGGATGCGCGTATGGATCAGATGGGTCTGAATAAAGAAGACTACAGCTGGTATCGCGACCTGCGCCGTTACGGCACAGTACCTCATGCTGGTTTTGGTTTAGGTTTTGAGCGTCTGGTGTCTTATGTGACTGGTGTGGGCAACGTGCGTGACGTCATTGCCTTCCCTCGTACACCTGGAAATGCTGATTTCTAAGTTCTGACTTAGCAAAGTAAAAAGGCCTCAAAAGAGGCCTTTTTACTAACATAGATAGTAAGAATCCGCTTTAGCTACGAACTCTGTTAAAAGCTGGCTCTTCAAAATACTGATAAAATTCGTTGTCCATAGCCTGTTTACGTTCAGTTTTGTACGACGAGTCTTTCGATAAAGCCACCCCAAATACCTGCAGATAACTTTGCTCCATCAACTGTTGTAATACCGCTTTATCCACCAGGCCTAACAGCTCCCCTGCATAAAAAAAACCTTCAGCTCTATGTTTTAATACCTGCACATTCTGACCGTTTTTTTTCGCCTGAAACAACTGTTCAAACTGCAGTTGCACTTGCTCCAGAAAAACACTCTGTTGATCCATAGTCCGTTCTTCATCCTTTATCGTCAGTGCTATTGTGTCAAAACAATCTTTTATTGGTAATCGCTAAAAAACTCTTCGACAGCCAAAGGTGCCCTGGCTGGTACGTCCTGAGCACAAGTGCCTAGATACAGGAAACCCACTATTTCGTCATCTTCACCAAGCTCGAAAGCCTGTTTTACAAATTCATACTGAGTGTAGGCACCTGTACGCCATATACCACCAAAACCTAAGGCAAAAGCGGCTTGTTGCATAGCCATAACGGCACAAGCAGCAGACTGGATTTGCTCAGACAAAGGTACTTTCGGGTGTTCTACACATTTAGCAATACAGACAATGACCATAGGAGCACGCAAAGGCAACTGGCGAGCACGTTCAATCAGCTCGTTAGCAACGGACGGGTCTTCTTCCAACGCTGCTTCAGCAAAAATATCCCCTAACTTTTCCAGAGACTTACGGCCATGGACCACTACAAAACGCCAGGGTCTCAGATGACCATGATCTGGCACCTGCAAGGCAGCTTGTTTGATCAACGCCAAAGCTTCGCCGCTTGGCGCAGGTTCAGTTAAACGCGCAGAGGAATAACGGGTCGTCAGTAATGTAACAGCATCCATAAATAAACCCTTTAATTTAGCTGGCTTAAGGCTACCAAACTTTATTTTATCCGTACAACAGCTTTCGTACCCTCAGCTGCTGTTTGTTCAAGCTCTGGGCGAATTAGTGCTGCGATGCCCCTTTAAGGCTTAAGTTGTTGGTACAACATCTGATACTGCAAGGCAGACTCAGCCCAACCGAAACGTTGTTGCATACCACGTTGCTGTATTTCTTTGTACAAGGTCTTTTGCTGATACAAGGTCACAGCTCTGTTCAAGGCTTCCTGCAGAGCCTGCATCGTAGGTTCTACAAAACCTACTCCTGTGGGCTCGCTGTCCGTCAAATCCCGTACTGTGTCTTTTAAGCCCCCCGTTAAACGCACCAGCGGTACTGTGCCATAACGTAGGCTATAAATCTGGTTTAAGCCACAAGGCTCAAACAAAGAAGGCATCAGAAAAAAATCACCCGCTGCCTCCAATTGGTGTGATAAGGCTTCATCAAAACCTTCGACAAATACAAAGCGCCCCGGAAATTTTTCGTTCAGCGCACGCAGACGCCCGGCGTACACTTGATCCCCCGTCCCCATCATTAGTACCTGTGCATCCGCATCACTAAGCCACTGCTCCAGTGCTGGCAGTAAATAAGCAAAACCTTTTTGTTCGGTGATCCGGCTAACCAGTACAAAAAGTGGCGCCGTGCTTAGCTCCAGATGATACCTTTGTCTCATCCGCTCTTTACAGGACTGTTTGCCTTCGAGTTCACTCTGACTGTAGTTCGTACTCAGATAGATATCGGTGGCAGGGTCCCATTGTTCATAGTCGCAGCCATTTAAGATGCCAGAGAAATCAGCAAGCCGGGATTGATACAAAGCCGCTAAACCATTGGCTGCAGGTTCAGACAGTAACTCACTGGCATAACCTTTACTGACCGTATTCACCTTGTCCGCGTGCGCCAGTCCCAAAGCCAACATACTGGAGCATGCTATAGAATCGGATGAGTACACTTCTATTTGTGCCCTGTCCTGAGCAGATAAAGCTTGCTGATAAGCACCGTTATGAATAGTAAACAGCATTTTAGTGCCGGGCAAAGCCTGCTGGTAATACTGTTTTAAGTAATAGGCGGCAATACCGGTCTGCCAGTCATGGCCATGGATCAGATCCGGTATCCAGCCCGTATCAACACAAAACTGCAAGGCTGCCTTGCAAAAGAAAGCAAAACGTAACGCATTGTCAGCATAGGCCTGTTGACCATCGTCATAAGGTCGCGGCCGGCCAAAATAATCATGGTGCTCGATCAGTAAAAGCGGTACTTCCGCATTCACAACTTGTCGCACTGCACAGCCCTGCGCATGACCACCTAAAGCAAAATAAACAGAACTCCAGCTTTCTTCAACAGGCACTGCATAGAGGCTGCCATAACGAGGCAACAGCACCCTGACTTCATGCCCAAGCTTTTGCATTTCTGTAGCTAAACCACGGCTGGCATCGGCTAAACCACCGGTTTTAATGACACCTTCAAATTCACTGCATAAAAACAACACACGCATTGATTCTTTCCCACTCAAGGCCGCATTCCGACCTGCGGCCTTTTGCCTGCAGTATCAGTCAAATCCTACCATTGCCCCTTTGGGGATCACTACAACACCGTCAGCCGACACATGGAAACGCTGACGATCGAGCACCGGATCTTCGCCGATAATGGTATTCGGTGCAATTTTCACATCTTTATCGATGATAGCACGGCGAATACGGCAACCCCGACCAATATCGTTATTGCCCATCAACACACTTTTTTCAATATAAGCATGGCTGTGCACTACGGTGTTATAACCCAAAATAGATTGATACACGATAGCGCCGCTGACAATACAGCCAGAAGCCACCATGGAACTTATCGCCTGCCCTGTTCTGTTGGCCTCATCATGGACAAACTTGGCAGGTGGCATTGGTGGCGTGTAACTGCGTAGTGGCCAGTATTTGTTGTATAAATCCAGTGGCGGCTGCACCGAAATTAAA
This sequence comes from Rheinheimera sp. KL1, assembly GCF_001275035.1. Lineage (NCBI taxonomy): Bacteria > Pseudomonadati > Pseudomonadota > Gammaproteobacteria > Chromatiales > Chromatiaceae > Rheinheimera > Rheinheimera sp. KL1. The sequence continues at coordinate 131,891 of NZ_LAMX01000010.1, read as the reverse complement.
TCCATATTGGCTTCATAATAAGAATCTAAAGTCCCTACATCTCTCCAGTACCCTTTAGATTCTGCCTGCTCACCACGGATCACGTTAGTGGAGAAGTCATAGACATAGACGCTGCCTTGCGGGTACATCTTCGGAATAATGTTATGACCAAAATCATGCTTTGAATCAATTTGTGCTGCATCTTCGTTCAGCACCTCAACTAAGGTTTTAGCATCAAAAATATAATTGCCCATCGACGCCAATACGTAGTCTGGCCGACCAGGGATAGTTTTAGCGTTCGATTTAGGTTTCTCTTCAAAACCTATCATTTTGCCAGTGCTGTCGACTTCTATCACACCAAACTCATGAGCCTGAGACACATGCACCGGGATAGCGGCCACCGTCAGCAGAGCATTGTTCTGACGATGGTAGTTCAGCATTTGCCGTACATCCATTTTATAGATGTGATCTCCCCCGAACACACACACCTCTTCCGGATCCAGACCATGGATCAGATGGATATTCTGATAAACAGCGTCCGCTGTACCCAGATACCAATGTTTACCCGTTTGCATCTGAGCTGGAATAGGGTCAATGAATCTGTTGGTTAAGCCCGTCACCCGCCAGGCCCGGCTTAAGTGTTTCATCAGTGAATGTGATTTAAACTGAGTGATTACAAAGATCTGCAACAAATCTGAATTGACGAAGTTATTCAGTACAAAGTCAATAATCCTGTAATTGCCACCAAAAGGCACCGCAGGTTTAGCTCTGACTCCAGTCAAAGGTGCCAGCCTGGTCCCTTCGCCCCCTGCTAAAATCATGGTAAGTACACCAGACATAAAATTCTCCCTGTAGATATAACTGACGATTTGACTATTATTTTTTTACTTTGTTGCTACAAAAGCAAAGCTGATACCACAAGCAGCAGAAGCACGAAAAACTCTTGCAGCCCCAAGCCCGGCAATGCTTCTACGAACAGTTAAGTTAGGAACAGCAGATGACGTCTGTATGACAAGTCTCTTTTTTGGTGCAGCGCTTCAAAGTTGCACCAAAATAGAACAGCAGCTTTATGCATACGAATGCAATCATGAGCTGAGTAATAACGGGAATTGGGTCTGCTTAGCAAGTGAAAGTTAGAAAAATATATTTCAGCAGCGGGATCAGACTAAAAGCGGCGAAGATTTTGTCAGCTCCAATCTGTGTATAGTCTGATTGGAGCTGACAGAAACACACTATAAACGGGCAGCTAGTTCAGCGCCCTGTCGAATGGCACGTTTTGCATCCAGCTCAGCGGCTACATCAGCACCACCGATCAGGTGCACCTGTAGTCCTGCATCCAGCAATTGCTGCTGCAAGCTGCGCTCAGGCTCCTGCCCAGCACAAACGATGACGTTATCAACCGCCAGACAACGCTCCTTGCCATCTATGCTAATCCAAAGTCCTGCGTCATCCACCTTGTGGTAGCTGACGCCACTGAGCATCTCGACGCCTTTTTTCTTTAATGAACTGCGATGGATCCAGCCTGTAGTTTTGCCAAGCCCGGCACCTACCTTACTGGTTTTACGCTGCAATAAAAATACTTTACGTTCTGCAGGGTCAGAGGGAGTATCAGGCAGCAGAGCACCGCGGCTTTGATAGCCTTTGTCTATACCCCAGTCTTTTAACCAGGCTTCGGGTTGTAAAGTTAACGAATGTGGCTCAGTCAAATACTCAGACACATCAAAACCAATACCACCGGCCCCGATCACTGCCACGGTTTTTCCGACACTCTTGTGATGCTTTAAAACATCGAGATAACTTAATACTTTAGGGTGATCAAAACCTGGAATATCTAACTGACGGGCTTTAATGCCGCTGGATAACACCACATGATCATAACCACCAGCGACTAGGCTTTCTGCCGTCTGCTCAGAATTCAGCTGCACATTCACCTTATTTACTTTCAGCATTTCGCCAAAATAACGCAGCGTCTGATGAAACTCTTCTTTACCTGGTATTTGTTTGGCGTAATTAAACTGACCACCAATTTCTGCAGCGCGATCAAACAAAGTCACATCATGACCACGGGAGGCTGCATAAACACTAAACGCCAAACCTGCAGGACCTGCACCTACTACAGCTATTTTTTTCTTTGTCGCTGCAGTTTCAAAATTCAGTTCAGTCTCGTAACAAGCTCGGGGATTCACCAGACAACTGGCCCGCTTTTGTTGAAATACATGGTCCAAACACGCCTGGTTACAGGCGATACAGGTATTAATCAGATGCGCCTGGTTTGCTGCGGCTTTATTCACAAATTCAGCATCAGCTAAAAATGGCCGTGCCATGCAGACCATATCGGCCTGACCTGATTGGAGGATATGTTCGGCCACTTCTGGATCGTTAATTCTGTTGGTGGCAATCACAGGAATGCTGGCGTGTTTGCGAACTTGCTCCGTCACCCAACTAAAAGCGGCCCGCGGTACCATAGTGCCTATGGTTGGAATACGGGCTTCGTGCCAGCCGATACCGGTATTGAGCATAGTGGCACCAGCTGCGGCCGCAGAAGCGGCCAGTGCAATGACCTCATCAAAACTATTACCATCTTCAACTAAGTCCAGCATGGACAAGCGGTAGATAATAATGAAGTCTTTACCACAGGCTTCACGCACTGCTTTTAAAACTTCAAGGACAAAGCGGCAACGGTTTTCGAAACTACCGCCCCATTGATCGGTGCGCTGATTGGTGCGCTCGCAAAGGAACTGGTTTAATAAATAACCTTCAGAGCCCATAATTTCAACACCGTCATAGCCTGCTCTTTTCGCCAGTTTGGCAGAGTGTGCAAAGTCGGCAATGGTGCTGCGAATTTGGCTATCCGATAACGCCTTAGGTTTAAAGGGCGTAATAGGCGATTGCACAGCACTTGGAGCCACGCTAAATGGATGATAACCATAGCGACCGGCATGCAGCAGCTGAATACAAATCTTTCCACCATGCTGATGCACAGCTTGAGTGACTTTTTTATGTTTTCCGGCCTGCCACCACCAGGTAAGCTGGCTGCCAAAAGGCACCAGATTGCCACGAAAGTTGGGACTAATACCGCCAGTGATAATTAAACCTACTCCGCCTTTAGCCCGTTCGGCATAAAAAGCAGCAAGTTTATCGAAACCTTTTTTCTCTTCCTCCAGGCCAGTATGCATGGAACCCATAATGACGCGGTTTTTTAACTGAGTGAAGCCCAAATCCAATGGGGCCAATAAATGCGGATATGCCACAACAATCTCTCTGGTCGTACCTGTTGAATAGCAAGAATGTAGCCGTTTTACTGCCTTATCGCAAGAACTACCCAAAGTAATTACCGATGAAACTTTCTATGACAGAAGCAAATAAACATTTACTTACAAATTCCACCCTGAGCTTTGCGGATAAATTCGTTAGCATAGACCTCTACTACTTTGCCGAAACTATAGGTACATCATATGTCTGAGAAAAAACCTGGGATCTTAAGACGCTTTTTTGGTGGCATTTGGCGCGCTATCAGTCTGGTTCGTCATATCACTTTTAATCTGCTGTTTGCTCTTGTCTTCATTCTGGTCCTGCTCTCCATTTTCAGCGGCGACGATAAGATTGAAGTTCCCGAAAGTGCAGCGTTAGTGCTGAACTTATCTGGTGATTTGGTGGAAGAAAAACGTTATATCGACCCTTTGGATCAAGTGTTGAATGAGAGCATGGGCTCCGAAGAGGAAGAACCGGAAATTTTGCTGACTGACCTGCTGAAAACTATTCAGGCCGCAAAAACGGACGAGCGTATTAAAGCCATAGTGCTGGAGTTATCCTCTTTTGGTTCTGGTTCTATGGATAAATTGACTATGGTCGGTGCTGCACTGCAGGATTTTAAAGCAACAGGTAAAAAAGTGCTGGCGACAGGAGATTATTACAGTCAAAACCAGTATTTCCTGGCCTCTTATGCCGACAGCATCAATTTAAACCCTATGGGTACTGTATTACTGGAAGGTTTCGGCACTTACCCTATGTATTACAAGTCAGCATTAGAGAAATTAAAGATCACCACTCATGTGTTTAAAGTAGGCACCTACAAGTCTGCGGTAGAGCCTTTTACCCGCGATACCATGTCAGATGAGGCCAAAGAAGCCAACAAAGCCTGGTTAGACGAATTATGGGCCAGCTACAAGCAGCAAGTGGCCGAGCGTCGCGGTTTTGCAGTCGACAATTTTGATGAGACCATTACCGGCTTGTATCAAAAATTACAAGCCGTCAATGGCGATATGACTCAGTATGCTCTGGATGCCAAGTTAGTCGACAGCATCAAAAGTCGTGAAGAGTTCCGTCAGGATTTAATAGCACTCGTTGGTGAAAGCGATAAACACAGCTTTAATCAAATTCAATTTAAAGATTATCAGGCTCAGGTGTTACCACCAGTTCATTACGACAATCCTTTGACTGAAAAAGTCGCAGTAGTAGTTGCTCGAGGCACTATTATTGACGGTTCAGCCAAAGCTGGCACTATAGGCGGAGATAGCACTGCCGCTTTATTACGTCGTGCCCGTTTTGATGAAAAAGTAAAAGCCGTGGTACTTCGTATCGACAGCGGCGGCGGCAGTGCCTTTGCATCTGATGTGATAGGTCAGGAAATCAAGCTGTTAAAAGCTGCCGGTAAGCCTGTGATTGCATCTATGGGCGCGGTAGCGGCTTCGGGTGGCTATTGGATTGCGGCTCCGGCGAATGAGATCTGGGCCTCTCCTACTACGATCACGGGCTCTATTGGTATCTTCGGTTTATTCCACACCCTGGAAAACGCAATGCCTGTGTTAGGTCTAAATACCGATGGTGTAGGCACTACTGAACTCGCAGGAATGAGTGCCGGGCTGCCGCTGTTTAAAGGCTTAACGCCAGAGATGTCCAGCATATTCCAGCTTCTGATCAACAAAGGTTATGACGACTTTATCAGTATGGTGTCTGAAAACCGTGGTATGACCAAAGAAGCCGTGGATAAAATCGCGCAAGGTCGCGTCTGGACTGGTACCAAAGCTTTGGAATTTGGTTTAGTGGATAAACTGGGCACCTTTGATGATGCAATAGCCGCAGCTGCTGAAAAAGCGGGTTTGAAGCAATACGATATTAAAGTGATGGAGCAGGAATTAACCCCAACCGAGCAGTTACTGCGTGATATGTTTGCCTCAGGTACTGTGCAAGCTCTGTTACCCGATGCCAAAGCGTCAGCATTTAGTCCACTTCTGAAAAACATCATGGGCCAAATCAACCGTGACTTTAAAGTGATGGAACAATTTAATGATCCTAAAGGTATCTACTCAGTCTGCATGAGTTGTACTGCGGTGAATTAATAGCTGTAAAGCAGAGAGAAGCCGCCTTGTGCGGCTTTTTTTATGTCTTGTTTGACTGAGTTCAGATCTGACAAAAAAATAAACCCGTATAAGTGTTCACTGATACGGGTTCTGGGAATAATGGCGGAGGGGGAGAGATTCGAACTCTCGGAAGGCTATTAACCTTCGCCGGTTTTCAAGACCGGTGCATTAAACCGCTCTGCCACCCCTCCAGCGCTGCGTATAATAATCAGATCGGTTAGGAAAGAAAAGCATTTTTTTAAACTTTGATAAAACAAGTTAAATGATTGAATTGTTTTACAAAGATAACTACTGGTACTTTGGGAACTTCCCAAGTAAGATAAAGTCAGAAAAGTAACTACTCAATGGAGAGAACAGCAATGTCCTACAACCAAAGCACTCAGACTGGCCATATAGGCCATAGCGTCGAAGTCAACAAAGTATTGCGCAATACCTACTTCCTGCTGGCGATGACCTTAGCATTCAGCGCAGTGACAGCAGGTGTTGCCATGGCGATGAATTTCGGTTTTGGCGTGGCTCTGGTGTTAACACTGGTCGCCTTCGGCTTAATTTTTGTGGTACAGAAAAAAGCAGACACTGCCAGCGGCATTTTCTGGGTATTCGCTTTAACGGGCTGTTTAGGTGCGTCTATCGGTCCTATGCTGAACCGTTTTGCTGCAACAGCCAATGGCCCTGAACTGATTATGCAAGCCCTTGGTTTAACCGCTGTAGTGTTCTTTTCACTTTCAGCTTACGCATTAAGTTCACGTAAAGACTTCAGCTTTATGGGTAACTTCCTGTTTGTCGGTTTGATTGTAGTGATTGTGGCTGGTCTGGCGAATATCTTCTTCCAGATCCCTGCGCTGCACCTGGCCATTAACGCCGCAGTAGTGATGATCATGTCTGGTTTAATTTTGTTTGATACCAGCCGTATTATTAACGGCGGTGAAACCAACTATATCCGCGCTACAGTGGGCTTGTACCTGAACATCTTCAACCTGTTCACCTCTTTACTGCAGTTACTGGGTATCATGGGCAGTGATGACTAATTAAGGCTTGAGATAAGCTGATGTTCGATTAAAATGCCCCGCCAAGTGCGGGGCTTTTTTTATAGCCTGTACAAGCTCAGGTAAAAGGGTATTTAGAATAATGATGAAGCAAAAGGTAAGCAGATGACCAGTTTTGCCGTTCTGATTGAAGGCCAGGTGTTACAAGGGCAGAGTTTTGTCAGCGCCTTGCGTTTTATGCAGCAGGCTGTTGAGGCCAGTCACACAGTGGATTCGGTGTTTTTATACCGCGATGCAGTAGGCGCAGCTTCAGCACTGATTGATTTACCTTCAGACGAACCCAACCTATCGCTCAAACTGCAGCAATTTTGTCAGGCGCATCAGATCCCTTTGCTGTTTTGTACCACTGCAGCTGAAAAACGTGGTGTGTGCTCCAATCAGGTAAAGCCGGCGGATGGTTATACAACAGCAGGTTTGGCGGAGTTTGCCATGCGTTTGGCTCAAGTGGATAAACTGGTGCAGTTTTGATGAAAATAGCAGTGTTAGTGACCCAATTACCTCTGCACGGCATAGCTGCACGTGAAAGTCTGGATTTAATATTTGCTTTAGCTGCGGTAGAGCATCAGGTGAGTGTAGTTTTTTGTGACGATGCGGTCTATCAACTGGTCAAAGCCAATGATAGCGCAGAGTTGCAGGTCAAAGATTTCAGACGCAGCTTTAAGCTGTTTGAGCTTTATGATATCGATCATGTCTATATCTGCGCGGAATCGTTAAAGCAGCGTCAGTTACATGCCTCTGAGCTTGTACTGGACGCTCAGCCGCTGGAGAGCTCAGAGCTCAACCAGTTACTTAATACGCAGCAGCATGTGATTAAGGCCTGATATGAGACTTTTTGATTTAATCAACAACCGGTTGCCTGATACACTGCATCTTGTAGGTGCTGAAGATAGAGTGTTATTAAGGCAGGAAGGCGTGTATTTAATGGCAACAGGCCTGCTAAGCAACCTGCCCTGTCCTGTTTATTGTTTAGCACATGACGCCGCTGTGCGCGGTATACCTATCTCCGAACCTTTTACCGCACTTACCGACAGCCAATGGCTGGATTTAGTGCTACAAGCGAAGCAACAATTCTAATGAACGAACTGATTTTAAATAACCAAAGCTACCCACTGGATAAACATGGTTATCTGGCTGATTTGACTTTATGGACACCACAACTGGCGGAAGAGTTTGCCCGCTTAGAACAGATCCAGATGACCGAAGCGCATTGGGAGGTGGTGAATTTTGTCCGTGCTTTTTATCAGGAATACCAAACATCGCCTGCGATACGTTTATTGGTCAAAAGCATGGGAGAAAAACTGGGAGCGGACAAAGGTAATAGCAAGTATCTGTTTCTATTATTCCCTGAAGGGCCAGCTAAACAAGCCACTCGCATAGCCGGTTTACCAAAACCAGCGAAGTGTTTGTAACAAAACGATAAAGCGGCTCTATTGACCCGCTTTATACATGGACATGCCTGCTTCAAAGCTGGTCATCACTACGATAGCGATCACGCCTATCAATACCAGCCAATACATCCAACGTAGCATCACCTTGATGGGGCTTTTGCGGGTTTTACGCACTACTACATGACGTGGGATAGCAGTCTTTTTTGAGCTTTCTTGTTGTTCTTTGATGAGCGACATTAGATTTACCAGGTTAAAGGAGCAGAAGAACTGCTCCTTATCATCACAATACCAAGTTCAGATTAACAGCGGATCTCTGTTTTGCCGCCCATATAAGACTGCAATACAGTCGGGATCTGAATAGAACCATCAGCTTGCTGATAATTCTCCAAAATAGCAACCAGCGTACGGCCTACGGCTAAACCAGAGCCATTTAAAGTATGCAGCAATTCAGGCTTTTTGCCTTCGCCCGGACGGAAGCGCGCCTGCATACGACGGGCCTGGAAATCTCCCATGTTTGAGCAGGAAGAAATTTCACGGTAGGTGTTTTGCGCCGGTAACCAGACTTCCAAATCATAGGTTTTGGTAGAACCAAAGCCCATATCACCAGTGCACAGCAGCATAGTGCGGTACGGTAAACCTAACAGCTGCAGTACTTTTTCGGCATGACCTGTTAACTCTTCCAGCGCAGCAAAGGATTGATCCGGATGTACTAACTGCACTAATTCCACTTTATCAAACTGGTGCTGACGAATTAAACCCCGGGTATCACGGCCGTAAGAGCCCGCTTCGCTGCGAAAGCATGGTGTATGAGCAGTGTATTTTTGTGGTAGTTCGGTCAGTTCAAAAATACAGTCACGGGCTAAGTTAGTCACCGGCACTTCAGCCGTTGGGATCAACGACATGCCAACGCCTTCTTCTGTCGCAGGCTTGGTATGGAATAAATCGGCACCAAACTTTGGCAACTGACCTGTGCCATATAAGGATGCAGCATTCACCAGATAAGGTACATACAATTCGGTATAGCCATGCTGCTCTGTGTGCAAGTCCAGCATAAACTGCGCTAAAGCGCGGTGCAGACGGGCAATTTGACCACGCATCACCACAAAACGAGAACCTGCAATTTTGACAGCATTTTCAAAATCCAGACCTTTATCCAAAGCCTCGCCTAACGCCACATGATCTTTTGCGTCAAAATCAAAAGACTTAGGTTCGCCCCACTGACGCACGACCACGTTACCCGTTTCATCTTTACCGGCTGGCACGGATTCATGTGGCAGGTTTGGGATAGCGCTGACAATAACATCCCACTGCGCTAATACCGCATCTAGTTTTTGTTTGGCTTCTTCCAGCTCTGCACCTAAACCATCCACTTCCGCTAGTAATGGCGTGATGTCTTCACCACGGGCTTTAGCCTGGCCTATGGCTTTGGATTTAGTATTACGAGAGTTCTGTAAATCCTGAGTCGCCATTTGCAGCGCACGGCGCTGCTCTTCCAGTTGCTCAAGCGCAGCAACATCTAACTGAAAACCACGATCTGCCAAACGTTGGGCAGTCTGAGCTAATTCGGCTCTTAAAAATTTTGCATCTAACATAGTGACTACTTCATTGAGCCCAGCTTTAAACCCAGCCAGGCGAGTGTTAAACAAACCAGCACGTTCAGCACAACATTCAGGCCGGCTTTCACCAGTTCGCCTTGTTGCAGCAGTAAAACAGTGTCGAGTGAAAACGTCGAAAAGGTAGTAAAGGCACCTAAAAAACCTACGCCGATCAGAGTCTTCCACGGGTTAACCGTCAGATGTTCGGCTAAAAACAGGCCATACAGCAGGCCTAACACAAAAGACCCGAGAATATTAACCAGCAACGTAGCAAAAGGGAATGATTTACCACAAAGATGCAGGATAAATTCGCCTAAACCGAACCGACAACAGGCCCCTAAAGCTCCGCCAATAGCCACAGCCAGATATGCCTGCATTAGCTCTGTCCTTTTGCTTGTTGGTCCAGCATGGCTAAATAAGCCATTTTATCCTGCAATTGTTTCTCTAAACCGCGACCAGACGGCTGATAAAACTTCATTCCGGCCATTTCAGCGGGTAAATACACTTCACCTGCGGCATAAGCGCCGGGCTCGTTGTGCGCGTAACGATATCCTTTACCAAAACCTTGTTGTTTCGCCAGCGCTGTTGGCGCGTTACGCAAATGATCCGGCACCTCATAAGATGGATGTTGCTGCACATACTGCCGCATTTGGTTAAAGGCACTGTATACCGCATTGGATTTTGGCGCTAACGCCATATAGACCGCAGCCTGAGCTATAGCCCGCTCCCCTTCGGCAGGCCCGACACGGGCAAAGGTATCCCAGGCATCCAAACCAATGGTTAAAGCGCGTGGATCAGCATTGCCTATATCTTCGCTGGCTATCGCCAACAGACGACGAGCCACATACAAAGGATCACCACCGCCTTCTAAAATACGGCAGTACCAATACAAAGCGGCGTCCGGGTTGGAGCCACGCACCGATTTATGAAAGGCAGAAATTAAATCGTAAAAAATATCGCCCTGCTGATCAAAACCCGGCAATTGCCTTGGTACTAACTGCCGGAATAAATCAGCTGTCAGTTCGGTCTTTGCAGCACCCTGCTGCGCTGTTTCAACGGCCTGCTCAAACAGGTTTAACAGGCGCCGTGCATCGCCATCTGCCAGTTGCAGCAATAAAGATTGAGCGTCAGGGCTGATTTGGACCTCTTGGCCAGACTGCTGATAATGCGCCACAGCCCGTGCTATGACGCAAGCCAGGTCCTCTGCCGTCAGCTTTTTTAAAATGCAGACGCGGGCGCGGGATAACATGGCGTTATTCAGAGCAAAGGCAGGATTTTCTGTGGTTGCACCAATAAAAATAATGGTGCCATCTTCAATATGGGGTAAAAATGCATCTTGCTGGGCTTTGTTAAAGCGGTGCACTTCATCAACAAATAACAAAGTGCGCTGATTTTGCGCTAAACGTTGCTTGGCCGCCTGAATTTCTTCACGTATTTCTTTAACACCAGCGGTTACGGCAGATAAACGCGCAATAGCTGCTTTGGCATAAATGGCAATTAATTCTGCCAAGGTCGTTTTGCCTGTGCCCGGAGGCCCCCATAAAATGAGTGAGGAAATACGCCCGGCTTCTATTGCTTTACGCAGCGGTGTGCCAGGCCCCAACACTTGTTGTTGCCCAACATAGTCCGATAGCTTTGTTGGCCTCAGCAGTGCTGCCAGAGGCCTGATATCGTCATGGAATTCAAAGCCGAGGTTATTCACTTGACGCGTTGATCATCCACTTCCGCTGTGGCCGGAATGGTAAACTGAAACAGTTCTGAAGCCAGAGGTGTGTTGTATTGCACCAAATTAAAATCGAAGGTGCTGTTTTGGCCATTACTGTCGATGACGATCATTTTTGATAAGGCTAAACCTGCAAATCTCAGGCTCAGTTTTTTCACTGCATTGCCAGGGTCTTTTGGTGTGATATCAAACTGCTCATCAGCACCTGTCACACTATATTGAGCCCACAACTTAGGATCGTGTGAGGTCAAAAGTACAAACGGAGTTTTCTGCACTTGTTCTTTGGCATCATAAATGCTGACCTGGTCCAGTAATTCGGCATAAAACCACAGAGTTTTGCCATCACCAATAAACAGGTTTGGCTCTGGAGTCTGAGTCTCAAAACGGAACAAAGAGGGCTGTTTCAGCGACAACATGCCCTCGCCTTGCTGAATAAGCTTATTGCTGGCATCAACGACGGTTTGATCAAAGCTGGCCTGAAAGCTGGATAAGCGCGCTAATTTTTTCTGCAAGGCCTCGGCCTGATCAGCCACCGCCATAAAGGTTGGCAGCGCCAGAGACAAAACTAAAGCCACAGCTTTTTTTCCGAAGTTTTTCTTCATATACACCTTAGTTAAAATACTTTAGGAGGAGGAGGCGCTAACACTTCACGGTTACCGTTATGGCCTGCACCACTGACAATACCACTCATTTCCATTTGTTCGACTAAACGGGCGGCGCGATTATAGCCAATACGGAAGCGTCTTTGTACACCTGAAACCGAAGCTTTACGGCTTTCAGTAACAAAAGCCACAGCCTGATCAAACAGCGGATCAGACTCTCCTTCATCGCCTTCCATCGTCTCGCCCGGTAACAGGCTGTCTTCCGTCGGCTCGCCGTTTAAGATCTCAGAAATATAATTAGGTTTACCACGACGTTTCCAGTCAGATACTACAGCATGCACTTCGTGGTCATCGACAAAAGCGCCATGCACTCGGGTGGGTACACCAGAGCCTGGCGGCAGATATAACATATCGCCCTGACCTAACAAACTCTCAGCACCTTGCTGATCCAATATGGTTCTGGAGTCAATTTTCGATGACACCTGAAACGCCATGCGGGTTGGAATATTGGCTTTAATCAAGCCTGTGATCACATCCACGGACGGACGCTGAGTCGCTAGAATCAGGTGGATACCAGCAGCCCGGGCTTTTTGTGCGATGCGGGCAATCAGCTCTTCAACCTTTTTACCGACAATCATCATCATGTCAGCGAATTCGTCGATCACGACCACGATAGAAGGCAACTTCTCAAGCTCTGGCGGCATCGTCATCATATTGTCGCTTGGCTTCCAAATCGGGTCACGAATAGGTGTACCTGCTGCAATAGCATCCTGAATTTTTTGGTTATAACCTTTTAAGTTACGCACCCCAAGGGCCGACATTAGTTTGTAACGCCGTTCCATTTCGCCAACACACCAGCGCAGGCCATTGGCCGCTTCTTTCATATCGGTAACGACTTCCGTCAGTAAATGTGGAATACCTTCATAGACTGATAATTCCAGCATCTTCGGGTCGATCATTAAAAAGCGCACATCCTCAGGCGTGGATTTATACAACAAACTACAAATCATCACGTTGACGCCCACCGACTTACCTGAGCCCGTGGTACCCGCGACCAGCAAGTGCGGCATACGGCCTAAATCGGCCACTACAGATTTACCTGCAATGTCTTTACCGAGCACCATAGTTAAAGGCGATTTTGATTGGATAAACACTTCATCGCCTATCACTTCAGATAAACGCACTATTTCACGGAACTGGTTCGGCAGCTCTAAACCTATATAGGATTTACCAGGAATAACCTCTACTACCCGCACGCTGATAGCAGATAATGAACGGGCTAAGTCTTTGGATAAACCGGTGATCTTACTGACCTTGACACCAGGAGCTAAATCCAGCTCAAACCGAGTGACAACGGGGCCTGGTAATACAGCCACGACTTTGGCTTCCACGCCAAAATCCAACAACTTGGTTTCCACTAACCGGGACACCCGCTCCAAATCGGCTGGGTCTATAGGATTCGTAGCTTTATCGGGTCTGTCTAACAAAGCTAACGAAGGTAAATCATCCGGGCTGAATGATGCAGCAACAGGAGTGTCATCCTCCTCGTCTTCTTCTATCACCACGGGCGCGACTACGACCTGCCGTTCGACCTCGGCAAAACTCTGTTCCAGATGCTGCAGCTGCTCTGGGTAATAACCATCATCCACAGCGGAGAACGTTAAGTCATCATCAGCCAGGGTATCGACACTAACAAAAGCCACAGCTTCAGTTTTTTCATCCAAAGGCGCAAAAGGTAAAGGCTCGACCCGGTCATTCGGCTGGAAGTACGCGCGGCTTTGTTGCGTTTGAACCTCCTCAATCTGGGGTAAAGGAATTTGCTCTTCTTCAGGCGCGATAAAAGCAGACTGTACAACCTCATCACGACCAGAATTTAAGCGGATCACTTCTGGCGCTGGCTCTGAGTCTGTCGCAGCAAGGTTCAACCTTGTTGCTGCTGTATCGACTGCAATTTCTGGTTCCCGGCGCTGTAAAGGCACAGTAGATTCGGTCTGAAAAGACAGAGGAGATGAAGCTTTGGTTGCAGAGCGTTCTGCCAGATACTGGCCTAAACGGGTTGGTGCCTGATACAAAGCTATCAAAGCGCGCACAGTTAAGGCCCCCAGCTCATCGGCTACTGTGACCCAGGAAATGCCTGTCGCCAAAGTTAAGCCAGTAGATAAACCGCACAACAGCAGTAAAATGGTGCCGATGAAATTAAAGTTTGGCATCAGCATAGAGGCAACCACATCGCCCACTACACCACCGGATGAAAAATAGAAAATATCATTAAAATTAATGCTGCTAATAGCACTGGCACAAAGAATGGTTAAAACCAAACCAATCAGACGCAACCCCAAAATAAGGTAATCCATCTCCATTAAGGCTTTAGCGCGGCGGGTTAACAAATAACCGGCAAAAGCCACCAATGGCGGCACTAAATAAGCAATCCAGCCAAAAGTAAATAACAGAATATCGGCAATCCAGGCACCTTTGGGACCAGCATAATTGTGAACAACGGTTTGGTAACCTGCCTGGGACCAACTTGGATCAGCCGGGTCGAATGACATTAAAGCCAATAACATAAAGGCAGCAAATCCAAAGCTGAGGATTAATCCCACTTCAGATAAGCGCTGCATTCCGTTTAAAGAAAACAATAGTTTGGCTCGCAACCGTCTGGCTTCACTCAACACAACAAGTCCCATTTATTCTAAGAATTCTACCTAGTTAAGATACCAGAGAGACAACTCTGATGCACCCCTTTATAGCCGCATAACCTGAAGCCATAACCTTATTGACCATATCTTCAGCGACAAAAGTCTGTATAAACTTTAATGCCTGAACACTGGCTGTACAAAACCCCTTCGTCCTTGCTGCCATAGCGTCGTTGACTACGCTGCTCGCCTCAGTCACATAGGGACAACTATGCTCCTGGGGTTACGCTGTGTCTTTGATGTTATAGCCCTGTTGAAGGCACCTGCATTAATTGACCGCCACAAAGGTCGTTTGTTTCACTTCTTCCATCACCACGTAAGTCCGGCTTTCGCGTACGCTGGGTAAACGTAATAAGGTTTCCCCTAACAACTCGCGATAAGCGGCCATATTGGCCACCCGGGTTTTTAATAAAAAGTCGAAACTGCCGGAGACTAAATGACATTCCTGTATTTCATGCAGCTTCTGCACAGCTTTACTGAACTCATCAAAATCTTCAGGTGAGGTTTTACTTAAAGTAATCTCCACAAAAACCAGTAACGCGGAACCTACTTTATTTGGGTCGACCTGTGCTGTGTAGCCCAGTATATAACCCTCGGCCTCCAGTTTACGCACCCGCTCCAGACAAGGAGTGGCACTGAGCCCTACCCTTTTCGCCAATTCAACATTGGCAATACGACCGTCGTGTTGTAGTTCAGTCAGGATTTTGCGGTCAATTCGGTCTAGTTTTTTAACACTTTTACTGGTTTCGTACATAGCAGATAAAAATTTCACATTTCAATTTATAGCAGGATTTATAACTGTGATTCATCAAAAAAACAACAGGTAAAACTACAAATCAGTAACTATACTAGGCAAAAATTTTACCCAACCCTACACAGGCGGAACATCATGATTATTGGCGTACCTAAAGAGATTAAAAACCACGAATACCGCGTCGGTATGACCCCTGCCAGCGTGCGTGAGCTGACAGCTCTTGGTCACACTGTTTTTGTTGAACACAATGCAGGTAGCGGCATTGGTTTTGGTGACGATGCCTATC
This sequence comes from Rheinheimera sp. KL1, assembly GCF_001275035.1. Taxonomy (NCBI): domain Bacteria; kingdom Pseudomonadati; phylum Pseudomonadota; class Gammaproteobacteria; order Chromatiales; family Chromatiaceae; genus Rheinheimera; species Rheinheimera sp. KL1. Next base: position 116,465 of record NZ_LAMX01000010.1, on the reverse strand, counting down.
AGGCTGCTGGTGCCACAGTATTAACTACTGCGGCTGAAGTCTTCGCTAAAGCAGAAATGATTGTCAAAGTAAAAGAGCCTCAGGCTGTCGAGCGCGCTATGCTGCGTGAAGGCCAAATCCTGTTCACTTACCTGCACTTAGCACCGGATCTGCCACAAACTGAAGACCTGATCAAATCAAAAGCTATTTGTATCGCGTACGAAACAGTGACAGACAACCGCGGTGGCTTGCCTTTATTAGCGCCTATGTCTGAAGTGGCTGGCCGCATGTCTATTCAGGCTGGTGCCCGTGCTTTAGAGAAATCATGTGCCGGTCGCGGTATGTTATTAGGCGGCGTGCCAGGTGTTGAACCTGCCAAAGTAGTGATTATCGGTGGTGGCATGGTCGGTACCAACGCAGCTCAGATGGCTGTTGGTATGGGTGCTGATGTAGTCGTACTGGACCGCAACGTAGACGTATTACGTCGTATCGATGCTCAGTTCAACGGTACAGTGAAAACTGTGTACTCCACTGTAGATGCGCTGGAAAAACATGTGTTATCCGCTGACTTAGTCATTGGTGGCGTGTTAATCCCAGGTGCTGCAGCTCCTAAGCTGGTCACAGCAGATCATATCAAACGTATGAAACCAGGTTCAGCCATTGTTGACGTGGCGATTGACCAAGGCGGTTGTGTCGAGACGTCTAAAGCCACGACTCACGCTGATCCTACCTACATTGTGGATGACGTTGTGCACTACTGCGTGGCCAACATGCCAGGCGCAGTACCACTGACTTCTACTTTTGCACTGAACAACGCCACTCTGCCATTTATCATTCGTTTAGCCAACAAAGGCTACAAACAGGCACTGCTGGACGATGCGCACCTGTTAAACGGCTTAAACGTGATCAATGGTCATGTGGTAAACAAACACGTGGCAGACGCATTGAACCTGCCATTTGTTGAGCCTAAACAAGCTTTAGCTGCACTGTAATTTTACAGCGAAGAATAATCAGGGTGGCCTTTGGGTCACCCTTTTTTTTTACTGAGAATTCCGTTAGTCTTCAGACTTTATTCTTTGTGGTCACTGAGTTATGAATTATTTGCTATCTGCACTTCTTGCTTTGAGTTTTTCTGTTACTGCTGCTGAGACCATTGAACAGATCAATTTCGAAAAAGAATGGATCAAAGTAGGACACGTTCAATTTCAAACCGAACTGGCTCTGACCCCAGAACAGCGCGCCCGTGGTCTGATGTATCGCGATAGCGCAGAAAACGGCATGTTATTCGTGTACGATGAAGCCCGAGTGCTGTCGTTCTGGATGCGTAACACCAAAGTGCCCTTAGATATAGCCTATATCAAAGCTGACTGGACTATAGAGCCGGTACAGTTTTTGTATCCTTACGATGAAAAAGGCAAAGCTTCACAAGGGCCAGTAATAGGCGCTTTGGAGATGCCGCAAGGCTGGTTTAAAGCCCAGGGGTTAGCGGCAGGTACAAAGATTATCCGTTGTGGTAAGAAGTGTGAGTGAGAGCAACTGCTGATGACCCCCTAAAGAGCCATAGACTCAGAGATTAAAAGGTTCCTGATCATCCCGCAGCAGCAGAATTTCGCTAAAACCCATCTTTACAAAAGCGTTTTTGCGATAGTCTTTGAGCGCACCTGTGCCTTTGGATGTCATCGCCACTTGCTGCTCCATCTTGCGAAATGCGGTTAAGTCTATGCCTTCGGCTGCGGCTACAGCTTCGAAGCTATCGGCGTATTTGTCGTAGCTGAATGGAATTTTTTTCCACTCCCCTTTGTATTTATAACTGATATGCCGTGCCATCTTCCAGCTCCTTATGTTGTGTAAACTGCTGTTCTTGCTGAGCTAAGGTCTGCTGTTGTTTCAGCGCTGGTGCCGCATACATTTGCTCTACATAAGGGCGTAGCTCTTCAGGCAAAGACGCCATTTTGGTTTGATACCACAGGCTTTCTTCTCCAGGGTCCAGCTCCATATCCATTTGCGCTGCTAAATAATTGACCGGATATAAACGATAGCCAGCCCAGATCTGCCGATCTATTTCCGCCGCTAGCATTTGAGGGTTCTGGAAAGTGGTCTGAATAGCTTCACCAAAATGCACATGCACCCGGCCTTTTTGGCCCACTATGCCCTGCACTATGCTTTGGATATCTTCCATCTCCGACTTTTTGTATTCACCTGTACTTGCTAATTGATGCAGCTCGTTGGCTTTAGCCTGATCCAGCGGGTCAAATTCATAGGATAAACACACTGGCACAATATTAAGCGACTGCATATAAGTCGCAAAATCCAGACCACGTTTTTTCCCTTCGATATAAAACATTTTTAAGATAGCTTCATCGGTTTGATCCAGGCCATCTTTAGCCCGGCCCTCTTTTTGCGCTATCCAGATCGAATGGCCTGTTTCGAGTGAGTCTTTGATATACGCCGACAAATGCCCCAAGGCTTTGAGCATCTCGCGTGGGGCTTTGATCGAACGTTTGACGATAAAACTTTTATTAAGCTTCATCAGTTCTGTAGCACAAGGCATTTTCAGCAGGTTATCGCCAATAGCAATACGTACAGTGTCCATGCCTTTTTGATGTAAACACCAATTGACCAGCGCCGGATCCATAGCGATATCTCTGTGATTCGAGATAAATAAATAGGATTGTTTTGGATCCAGATGTTCAAGACCACTGACGCTGACGCCAGCAGAGCTGTTGTGCAGACTTTGCTGCAAAAAGTCCGCCACCATATGCTGCACATCAGACACGGTGCGCAAACCTTTGGCTTTACGCGCCAGTAACCAACGCAGTACAGGGGTAAACAAATAGCGGATAGTTTTAGGCCAGCTGGCCAGGCGGTAATTTAAAATGGCATGCAAAAAATCGGCGTCGTCTAATAAACGACGAATCGCATCCGGTACTTCATGGTCAAAATAAGGGCGAATATCCTTGAACGGATCCGTTTGATTTGGCACAGCTTTTAAATCCCAGCTTGAAAATGTGCACTATTCTACCTGTTGCCTGAAGGATCACCAGTCTAATCTGGCCCGATCTCTTGAGAGTTGTTTGTTTATTAGGCAATTTTCTTTACATCAAGCCGTCAGGGCATAAAGTGGTGCAAATTGCAGCGGCATCAGGCGGTTTTGTTGCACCCGCACTAACTGACCGGCCGATAATTGCTTACCATTTAATAGCTCCATAGGCTCCAGCAACAGACAATCCACCATAGGATCGGCTTTCGCAACTAGCAGCACTTTTGCACGGCTTAAACCCTCTAGTTTGGCGATACTCATTAAGTGGCTACTGCATTCTATGCTGGAGAAATTAAACAGGTGACTTTTTTGTACCGGAGCTTTGACAAAATTTAAAGCAGCAACAGCGCGCGTTGCGACTGTCAGTAGCTCACTGTCAGGCAATAGACCTTCCAGTGCTTCGGCAAAATCCATCAACAGCTGAGCTTGCTCCATACACAAACTTTGCTGTTCTGGTTTTGACAGCAGCTCTTTGGCACTGAAGGCAGTTTGAATATGATGGCTGTTTGATAACTGTAACAGCAAACGGTCTTGCTCGTCGCAATACTGCCAGCACCAGTCAGGGCATAAAGACAACATAATCAATCCTTATGAATTCAAGATGTTGCCTTTCTACACCTGTTTATAAGCCCTGTTAAAGATTATTTTGGACTAAATATCAGGGATCCAAAATTGATCGGCATATGAGTTATTTCAGGCTCTCGACGATCTCTTTGATCAAGCTTGGGCCTTGATAAATAAAGTTGGAATAGATCTGGACCAGATTGGCACCAGCATCCATTTTATCCTGTGCCGCTTTGGCAGAGTCTATGCCACCGACCCCAATAATTGGCATCTTTGGACCAAGAGCTGCACGGAACTGCCGAATAATTTCGGTACTTTTTTGTTGCACAGGCAATCCACTCAAACCACCCATTTCATTGCCATATTTCAGATGTTGCACCGCACTTTTATCCAGAGTGGTGTTGGTGGCTATGACACCATCCATTTTGCTACGCAGCAATGTTTCCGCCACTTGCTGCACTGCTACTTCGTCCATATCAGGCGCAATTTTGACAAAAACTGGCACATATTTATCTTGCTGTGCCTGCAGATCCAATTGCTCGTTTTTTACCGCCTGCAGTAAATCAAATAAGGCATCGCCAAATTGCAGGTCCCGCAAACCCGGTGTATTGGGTGAGGAAATATTTACTGTAATGTAACTGGCATGCGCATACACCTTACGCATACATTCAATGTAATCGTCTTTGCCCTGCTCGTTCGGTGTGTCTTTGTTTTTGCCGATATTGATACCCAGCACGCCTTTGTAGCTGGACTTTTTAACGTTCTCGACCAGGTAATCCGCGCCTTTATTATTAAAACCCATACGATTAATAATGGCGCTCGCTTCAGGTAAACGGAATAAACGGGGTTTATCATTTCCAGCCTGAGGACGTGGCGTAACAGTACCTACTTCAATAAAACCAAAACCCATCTGACCAAAAGCATCAATGCAATCAGCGTTTTTATCTAAACCCGCCGCCAAACCCACAGGATTATCAAAATGAATACCTGCAACAGTCACTGGCTTTTTCGGTAAATCCTGGCGCCACAGCAAGGATGCCGGGGTATTTTTCAAATGCTTTAAGCTGCCAAGGGCCAGGTGATGTGAAAACTCAGCATCAGTACAAAACATCAAAGAACGCGCCAGTGAATAGAACATAACAACCTGCTTTTAATAATGAATAGTTAGAAACTCTCTGCAAAAAATCGTCTGGAACGATTTTTAACAGCTTTAGCTGGCCCGAAGGGTGCTCTGCAGGATAGCAGAGCATAAAAAGCACCGGCTCTGAAAAGAGCCGGTGTATTCTAGCTGGAAGCTGAATTATTTCACAGGGTCACAGTGATGACTGAGTAACATCAACTCACGCAATGCCACTGAGAATTTGGCAAACTCATGGCTCTTCGTGGTTTTGAACTCAGCCAGCATTTGACGCCAGCGCGCCAGTACCGGCTCATGCTCAGTGATCCAACTGCCGATGACCGCTTCTGCATCACAAGCACCACCACAACCACGAACGACCACTGCAGACAAGGCACGTTGTTGCCAATCCAGCTCTTCACGGTACGAAGCACGAGCCAGCGCCTGCCAATGGTTCGCTACCGGTTGTTGAGTAATTTGCTCCAGGAACCAGTGCAGATCTAACCGATCGCCCAATTTGAAGTAAATTTCCGCTGTTAACAGCAGAGAGTTTTTCTCTGCATCTGCCACCTGAGCAATATCCATCACAGAGAAGCAGGTACTCAGCTGAGCCAAATAACGAGCGACATCTGCAGGTACGCCTTGTTCAATGAAGCTTTGCTCATTGGCGGCCAGTTGTTCAGCTTCGCCCGGAGCCAGTAATTTTTGCAGGTTATTGCTGATTTCAACAAAAGCAGGTTTGAAGAAATCTATCGTCTGCTGAATATCCAGCGCCTTGTTACGATGACGTAAGAACCAGCGTGTCGTACGGCGCATAGTGCGGCGCAACTGGTGGAATAACTTGATCTGCAGCTCTGCAGGGATCACGTTATCCAACTCTTCCAGCTTGTTCCATACCGTCTCCACATCAAACAGATCGCGGGCTATGGTGTAACACACCGCCACTTCAGCAATAGAAGAACCTGTTTCTTCCATCATACGCTGGGCGAAGTTAGCGCCCATGTCGTTGACAATAAGGTTAGCCAGTTTGGTGGCAATGATCTCAGCCTTTAACGGGTGAGTTTCCATCTCTTTGGCATAACTTTGTTGCAGCACTTTCGGGAAAGCTGTAAACAGATGACGTTTAAAGTAACTGTTTTCATAAATTTCAGGCAACACCAGCCACTCTTTCATCACCATCTTGCCATAAGCGGTCAGAATGGCTAGCTCAGGACGGGTTAACCCCTGACCTTTAGCTGTGCGTTCAGCCAAGGCGTCATCTGAAGGTAAAAACTCCAGTTCGCGGTTTAACTTACCGTCTTTTTCCAGCGAATGAATAAAGCGGGTGTATTCCTTCATCTGTTCTGCGCCCAGCACAGAAGAGACAGAAATACTTTGGGTCTGGCGGTAACAATCGTTAATTACTATATCTGCCACATCATTGGTCATAGCCGCTAACAGCTCGTTACGCTGCTTCAGCGTCATATCACCGCTGGCAACCAGAGCGTTTAACAGAATTTTGATGTTCACTTCGTTATCTGAACAGTCCACACCGCCGACGTTATCGATAAAGTCGGTGTTGATGCGGCCACCGTTGGCTGCATATTCAATACGGCCACGTTGAGTAGTACCTAAGTTACCACCCTCACCTATGATTTTAGCTTTAACGTCTTTACCGTTAACACGCAAAGCTTCAGAACCACGGTCACCGACTTCTGCATGAGTTTCATCTGTGGCTTTGACGTAAGTGCCGATACCACCGTTCCAGATCAGATCCACATCCATCATCAGAGCCGCACGAATAAATTCGTTAGGTGTCAGGCTGACTGCATTAGTGCCTAACATCTGCTGCATTTGTGCTGTCAGTTTGATCGATTTCGCACTACGCAGGAATATACCACCGCCTTCTGAGATCAGTGACTTATCAAAATCATCCCAGGTTGAGGTGGGCAGATTAAACATACGCTCACGTTCAACAAAGGTCTTAGCTGCATCCGGATTCGGGTCAACAAAAATATGCATGTGGTTGAATGCAACCTGCAGACGAATATGTTTGGATAACAGCATGCCGTTACCAAACACATCACCGGCCATATCGCCTATACCGACACAGGTGAAATCTGTGGTCTGACAGTCAATACCTACTTCACGGAAGTGACGTTTCACTGACTCCCAACCGCCACGGGCAGTGATCCCCATGCCTTTATGGTCGTAACCGTTTGAACCACCTGAAGCAAAAGCATCACCCAACCAGTGGTTGTATTCCAGTGAAATGCTGTTGGCAATATCAGAGAAAGTCGCCGTGCCTTTATCAGCAGCCACCACCAGATACGGGTCATCTTCATCTAAACGCACCACTTGTTTTGGTGGCACAATCTGGCCTTGCAAAATATTATCAGTCACATCCAGTAAACCGCGGATAAAAGTGCGGTAACAAGCTTTACCTTCGTTTAACCAGGCTTCACGACCACCGGATTCTGGCAGCTTCTTACAAACGAAACCACCTTTGGCGCCCACAGGCACGATCACAGTGTTTTTCACTTGTTGTGCTTTCACCAGGCCCAGAACTTCGGTGCGGAAATCTTCACGACGATCGGACCAACGCAGACCACCCCGTGCCACTTTACCGAAACGTAAATGCACCCCTTCTACTTTAGGTGAATACACAAAAATTTCGAAGAAAGGCAGTGGCAGTGGCATATCCGGGATCAGAGCCGGACGCACTTTAAAGGAAATATAAGGTTTGTCGCTACCATCTTCCGCTTGCTGGAAGTAGTTGGTGCGCACAATGGCCTGAATGATAGCGAGGAAACGACGGATAATACGGTCATCATCCAGGTTCGCTACGTTTTCCAGTTGCGCCAGGATTTCTGTATGCAGAGTCTCAGCATCGGCCTGATTGGTGTCCTCCAATGCAAACTTGGCATTAAAGAGTTTCACCAGCAGATTCGCCAATAGCGGATAACGACCAAAAGTCGATTCAACATAAGCCTGACTGAAAGTCCCGCCGATTTGGCGTTTATATTTAGCAAAAGCACGTAATAACGAAGCTTCGCGGCCTGTTAAACCAGCACCTAAAATTAAACGGTTAAAACCATCGTCTTCCAGATCGCCTTTCCATACTTTGGCAAAAGAGTCCTGAAATGACAGCTGAGCCTGTTCAAAGTCAGCTGGCATAGTGCCGTTAACTTCCATCGCGAAGTTTAAGATCCAGCTGACAGAACCATCAGGGCAACGCACGGCATAAGGGGTTTCACCAATCACACGTAAACCGAAGTTTTCCAGTATTGGCAGCACATCGGATAGATAAATCGGATGATCTTTATGGAACAGGTTTAAACGCACCGCTTTGCTATCGTTGCGGTCTTCCTGCGGACGATAAAACAGCATGTCCAGGCGATGTTCATCGTTCAGTGATTCAATCTTTTCAATGTCGACCAGCGCATCGTTAGGTAACATTTCATCTTTGTACGATGAAGGGAAAGCCGTTAAATACTTGCGGGCCAACTCACGGCCACGGGCTTCGCCATAATGGCCAACCAGCGCAGCTTCCAGCTTATCTTCCCAGGTGCGGGCCGCTTCTACTAGATTACGTTCAATTTCTTTCACATTAAACTCGATATTGTTATCGTTGATACGAACGAAATAATGGGTACGAGCCAATACAGATTCAGAGAAGTAAGTGGTAAATTCCACAGCTTCAGTGCTGCCCAGCGACTGAGCTAAAATCTGTTGCGTATCTTTACGCAGCTGAGTGTTGTAGCGTTCACGCGGCACATAGACCATAGCAGAGACAAAACGTCCAAAGGCGTCTTTGCGCACGAACAGACGGGTCATATCACGTTCCTGCATTTGCAGTACGCCAGTTGATACATCCAGCAACTCATCTGTCGTGGCCTGAATTAACTCATCCCGTGGGTAAGTTTCCAGAATATTTAATAGGGCTTTGTAGGCATGAGTACCGTGGGCAAAACCAGATTTTGCCATCACTTTAGCTAACTTGGTTTTCAGCAATGGAATATCAGCCGCACTGTTGTTGTACAACGAAGATGAGTACAAACCAATAAAGCGGTCTTCACCTATCACATGGCCTTTGTCGTCAAAACGTTTAATACCGACATAGTCGATATAAGCCGGACGATGCACACGGGATTTATTATTAGTTTTGGTCAGGATCAGCAACGACGAACTTAATGCCTGCTTGCGCGCCTGTTCAGGTAAATCAGATAACATTAAATCGCGCGAGGTAGAACGGCGCATTAAACCTAAAGCGCTGTCGTTCACCCCTTCAATTTTATGATCGCCTTCTACCGCTTTGATGCGGTACTCACGATAACCCAACAAAGTGAAGTTATCTTTAGCCATCCAGTTTAAAAATTCTGTGGCTTGCTCCAATTCAGTTGAATTGATAGACCCTGCTTGTTTTGGTAAGTCAGCAATAACCTGCAGCAGTTTAGCCCGGGTTGGTTTCCAGTCCTGCACAGCCAAAGACACATCTTCCATCACAGATTGCAGTTCAGAGGTTAAGGCCTCTACTGCAGTTTTATCCGTCATGCGGTCAATTTCGATATGGAACACGGTTTGTTCCGTACTGGCTTGCTCCACAGTACCCAGCTTAAAAAAGTCCGTGATGTCGTTTTTATCGTTACGGAGCGTTTGCAATGGGTAATGTAATAACAAATGAGCAGTAATGGATTGGCGGCTTAATGCCATCCTTACGGAGTCGACTAAAAACGGGCTGTCTTTCACTACGATTTCAACAATAGTGTGTTTAGATTCCCAACCGTGTTTAGCGATCTCTGGGTTAAATACGCGAATTAAGGCCTTAGCATCGGTATGCCCATTAAAGCTTTGCCATAAGCTAAGGGCAGCGCCATATAAATCGCTGTCGTTGCGGCCAAACAAATCTTCGTGGGACATATTGCCATACAGAGTGTGGGCAAATTTTTCGACCAGTTCGACCTGATCTTTGACTTTAGAGCGAATAAGCTTACTTACATTTTGTAGTAGTACAGAAGGTTGACCGTCTATCAGTGCCATTTTTGTATCCTTTTTTGAAACCTTTGTCTGCAAAGACTTGGTTTACTTACATACAGAGCGTGTCAGGTGCGAAGTTTATTGAGTATTGACGGGCTTTTCGAGCTTTATTTATGTCTTTGTCACTGGTTGTACCAGAAGGGAGATCGATGATTTGACAAGTTATTCACCCGCTGTAAATAGAAAATGGCCTTACGGCCATTTTCTTGTTTAAACATGCAGTTATTTACATAAATAGCGACTAGTTGTTTTTTCGCCAGAAAAAGGCCGCCAGTGCGGGTAACACCAAAATAGCGCCGAGCATATTTACTAAAAACATAAAGGTCAGCAGTATGCCCATATCGACCTGGAACTTCAGTGCTGAGAACACCCAAGTGCTGACGCCTATAGCTAGCGTGATACCGGTAAATAACACTGCACTCCCCGTCTCTTTTAACGCAGTGAAATACGCCTGACGCAGCGGGGTTCCATCACGCAGTAATTGCGTCATGTTCGACAGAATATAAATACCATAGTCGACCCCTATGCCAACCCCAAGCGCTATCACAGGTAAAGTCGATACGGTTAAACCAATTTCCAGTTTAGTCATCAAAGCAGTCGCCAGAATAGACACCACATAAAGCGGCACTATCACGGCCACTGTGGCTTTGATGGAACGGAAGCTGATCAAACACAACACTATCACAGCACCATAGACATACCACATCATAGGGGTTTGGGCTGCGTCCACTGCTTCATTAGTCGCCGCCATTACACCCACAGGACCAGAAGCTAATTTAAACTTCACTTCATCCGTGCTGAGTTCTGCACCCGCTTTTTTAGCAGCAGCCACCACAGTTTCAATAGTCTCAGCTTTGTGGTCGTTTAAGAACAGAATCACCGGCATCACAGAGCAGTCACTATTGAGTAAACCTGTGCTGGTTTCTACTCTGCTCGATGCTTGCACTAAGCTTTCTGTGGTACGCGGTAATACTTTCCATTTGACATTGCCTTCATTAAAGGCTGCGTTGATAGATTTAGACACAGAGGCCAGCGACACGGCAGACTGCACACCAGGTACGTTCTCCATTTGCCACTGGAACTGGTCAATTCGGTTCATCACATCGTGGAAAGTACAACCATTGGCTGGAGTTTCCACCATCACATTGATGTAATCGACAGAAATAGCATAACGGTCTGTGATCAGAAAAGTATCCTGGTTATACACAGAGTCTTCATGCAAGGCCGGAGCCCCCGGATGCAAATCACCAATTTTCAAATAAGCGCTTTGCTGCCACCCTAAAGCAAATAACGCCGCTGTCGCTATTAAAATAACCACAGCATACTTAGGAGTCGCAAAAGCTGACAAGTTATACCAAAACTTCTCAATACGTGGGTGTGGTGTCTGAACCTTCTGCTTGTACTTGTCGCTGAATTTCACATAAGACATCAACACAGGCAATAAAATCAGGTTGGTCAGGATAATGATACCCACACCTAAACTGGCGGTAATGGCAAGCTCACGGATCACTCCAATCTCAATAATCAACAGTGTGATAAAACCCACAGTATCAGACAAAAGAGCAATACCACCGGGGATCAATAGCTTACGGAAGCTTGCCTGAGCCGCAGTTTTAGCATCCATACCCAAAGCTACATTTTTACCTGTCGCATTGATCATCTGGACACCATGGCTGACGCCTATCGCAAAGACCAGAAATGGCACCAGAATAGACATCGGGTCGATACCAAAACCCAATACGGTCAGCATGCCCATCTGCCAGATCACCGCAATCAGAGAACAGGCGATAGGTAACAAAGTCAGCATCACAGAACCGCTGAACAGATAAACCATTATGGCGGTAATGACGATAGCGACAGCAAAAAAAGCCAAAACACCTTTAGCTCCGTCTGCCACATCACCGACCATCTTGGCAAAACCAATGATATGCACAGTCAGATTTTCATTCTGATACTGACCTCGAACTTGCTCTTCAAGCTCTGCAGCGAATTTAATGGTGTCGAGTTTCTGTTGGGTATCAGGATCGACCTCTAACAATTGTGCTGTCACCATGGCACAGCTGAAATCGTCAGCCACCATGCGGCCTACAACACCCGCTTTTTCCACGTTAGATTTAACTACAGCCAAACCTTCAGCTGTTGGGGCAAAGTCGGCCGGGATCACCGGACCACCAGCAAAACCATCTTCGACCACTTCAACAAAACGGGTGCTGGGGCTGTACAGAGATTTCACCAGACTGCGGTCTACACCAGGCAGGTAATAAATCTGATCATGAATTTTCTTAAAAGATGCAAAAAAATCCGGGTTAAAAATATCGCCTTTAGCATCACAAACCGATACCAGAATATTATTGGCTCCCCCAAAATCTTTGGCGTGCTGCATGTAGGTTTGCATGTATTCATGCTTCAGCGGGATATTTTTTGTAAAAGCCGCATCCAGTTTAATTTGGCTGGCTTTGAATAATAAAAACAAAGTAGCGAGTACAAAAAGTACGATGACAGCGATACGATGACGGAATAACACCGTCTCACAGCTGGTTACTATTCGATTCAGACTCATGTTATTCCGGCTTCTTGATTGCTAAGGTTCGAATTCCAGCTTCGGTCACTAATACCAGCTGATCCTTGACTGCGACGGCATTCAAAATGGCTTTACTGTCTTGTGTTGGCATTGCACTAAAGCTGACGCCATCATCCTGACTGACTAATAAAGTACCGGCATTCCCTGTCAGGTAAAGATGCCCTGCAGAGTCTGTCAGTACGCTATTCAATGTTGCGGTTTGAGCCAGTTGTATCTGCTGCCAGCTTTGGCCTAAATCTGTGCTTCTGAACACATGACCACGTAAACCTACGGCAATCAGGCTATTTTTTGGCGTCATCGTCAAACCAAATAAAGAACCGTTATAAAATTCCGGATGACGAGTCCAGCTTTTGCCAAAATCTGTACTGGTAGCAAAAAAACCTGCTTCACCAATCAGATACAACACATTATTGTGCTGATAAATACGGTTGAAATGTGGCAGTACCGAAGCTCTTTCGTCTAGATAAGCCTCAGGGTCTGACTCTTGCAACTCTTTTAAATACTCCTGATCTTCGCTGCCCACCAACTCCAGATGAAATTCATCCAACCAGGTTTTACCACCGTCTGTAGTGCGGTAAAACATACCATAAGCACCAAGCGCTATGCCGTTATTGGCATCAGCAAACAAAATATCAAACAGCGGCTTATCGGTTTCAGGTTTGAATTGCTGTAACTGCCAGCTTTGCCCACCGTCTTGTGTGGCAATGATAGTGGCATCATGCCCTACTGCCCAACCGTGTTTTTCATCCGAAAAATACACTGAGGTAAACAGGCTTTGCACTGGGGTCTGCACTTGTGTCCAGCTTGTGCTGTCTTTACTTAACAGCAAATGGCCTCGATCACCTACTGCAACATACAGCTGATCGTTCACCTGAATTAAATCTGTCAGTACAGCCTTTTCCGCCAAAGGCATCAAATAAGATGGCGTCGGCGCAACGGCTGACTCTGCCTGAATATGAGTTGTCAGCAGCAGAGCTGCGACAGAAGATAAAAGTTTAACCATCATTAGAGTTTTCACTCAGCTTCAATTTAAAAACAAAAACGGTTGGCATCAAGCCAACCGTTTATTAGATGTCTACAGCTTAACGGGTACCTTCACGGCGTAAAGCCGCAGGTGTAAAGTCGTTGTCTGTTAACGGCACAGAGAAGTCATACATCTTGTCTTCGTTGTCTAAACCGATCGCAATATAACGACGGGTATTCAGATCGTGGAAAACTTCCAGCGTACTCCAGTGTGTTGGCACTTCGTAGTAGTTCAGACCGTGAGCTACAGCAACACGATACAACTCGCCTCTGTTGTCATAAAGGTCAGCTACATGAATTTGCCAGCTATCTTCATCAATAAAGAACACACGTTTGCCATAGACATGGCTGGTACCACTTTTCAGGTTGGCTTCTACCACCCAGACGCGGTGTTTTTCCCAGCGTACATAGTCAGGATTAATGTGGCCTGGTTTGATCAGATCCGCATATTTCACATCTTTGCTATGTAATTTATAACTGTTGTAAGGGATAAACAGCTCTTGTTTACCCACTAACTTCCAGTCATAACGGTTTGGTGAACCGTTAAACATATCAAAGTCATCTGTAGTACGCAGACCATCAGAGGCTGTACCCGGAGCATCATAAGCGACGTTAGGCGCACGACGTACACGACGTTGACCTGTATTGTAAGTCCACGCCTGACGAGGTGTTTTCACCTGATCCATGGTTTCATGCACTAACAGCGCAGTACCGGCCAGACGAGCTGGAGTGGTGACAGCCTGCTTAAAACGGAACAGAATGTTTTCTTTTTGTAACGCATCCACAGTGGCATCAGGGGCTGAATACTTGAACATGATTTGTTCATCAAAGCCGATAGTCACATAATCGCCTGACGCTGTAGGTGCAACCTGGCCACCGTTACGGCTGGCCGCTACACCACGAAAGCGTAAGGTGTGGTTCCAAATAGCTTCTAAACCGTTCGAAGGAATTGGAAACGGGATACCAATGGCTGCATTGACAATACCGTTACCGCCTTCAACCAGCTCAGCACTTCCTGCAATTTTCTTTGTCGCATCATAGACATACTGTGGGTAAGACGCAGTACGACGAGTCTGATATACATTCATTTTGTAGCTGTCCGGATAAGCTTCAAACAGCTTGATCTGACCAGGACTTAGCATATTTTTGTATTGCGCCAGATTGGACTTATCAATAGTAAATAGTACTTTATCGCCAGCGAACGGATCGGGGTGGTGATCACCTGGCTTATAACCAGCTGGAGCAGACTGGATACCACCTTCCCACGCTGGAATACTACCATCGGCATTACCGGCTTTTTCCGCGCCGAGCGGCGTCAAATCAGCACCCAAACGGGCAACCTGATCCGGGGTTAACTTCGCAATAGCACCACAGCTAACAACTAGCGCAATAGTGGATGCAATCAGGGTGAGTTTTTTCATAATGGTTCTCGCCTCGTCCCTTAAATAGAGTATTTAATGTTAAAAGATACAAAATCACGGTCAGCTGTATTGTTGGTTGTGCCTACACCACCCCAAAAGGCGTTATAAGAAAACTCAGAAGACCAGCGGTTCAGATAATCAAAAGCCACAGTGTAACCTACAGACTTTTTGTCCTTAGAGAACATAAACAATGGATCCGGTGTAATACCGTTCACGTCATGTGAAAACACCACACGATGCGACATATTGATACCAGCGAACACGTCGTTGAAATCTGCTTTTGCTAATAAACGGTAACCCCAGGCTGATGCGGTCGGGAATGGGTTGGTTTCAGCACCATTGGATAAGGCTGTATGTACACCGTCTTTATTCACAAATGGGCCATTGTTGATCGTGCCCAATAGAGGACCGCCGCTACGGTCTGTATTTGGACCATTTAGACGTAATACAGATTGATCTGGCATATCATTAATTTTGATACCACCCACTTCAGCTAACATAGAGAAGTTATCTGCAATCCACATTGGGCCAAACAAGTGAGTCACAGTGATCTGAGCTTGGGTGGTGTCAGACAGAATATAACCCTGAGCGAATTGGCCCGGACCAACTTTACGACCGTCGTAACGACCAATCTGACTGATCCCTTCCAGTTCAGGACGTAAGCCTGCAATAGCTAACTGCTCTGGCATGCCCGCATACAGAATTTCCACATCATCAATTTGCAGTGGTTCGTCCTGACGGTAAGACAATTCACCCGCAACAGAGGTGCCCTCTACAGTGGTGTTGAAGCTAAAACCATAAAGCTTAATATCTTCCGGATACTGAATTAAACCTTTGGAGAACACATCCAGCTCATTGATGTTTTCTTTATTGATATTTCCTTGGTTTGCAGCCAGATAAGCCAAAGACTGGATCACTCCCAGAGGCTGACCATTGGCATCCACACCTAGACGAAAATCAGAAGCGATACCCGAAATCAGCGGAGTACGGCTATGGTAATTCATGTGATAAACCGCAAATTCAGTGTCGTTCAGTTCAGGAGAAAAATACTCCAGCTTGATACCATACTGACCACCGTCTTCTGGCTCAATTTCACCTGCAGCACCTTGAGGTCTTAAGGTGACTTTAGTGGAATAGGCCAGCATAGCATTCACAGCAGCTGAGCGTTGTGCAGCAGTTGACGCCGGATTAGTCAGGGCAGCCAATAAAGCTGGGGCATTTTGCGACAGCAGGTTCATTTCAGACACTAAGAAATCCAGATCAATGTCCGGGTTACCAGCAAAACCTAACTGAATATTCTGGTTGTATCCACCTTCGCCAGCAAAATCATTGGTAGAAAAATAGGAACCTGGCACTGGTAGATAGCTATTTTTCCAATCGTACTGATAAAACACTTCAGCCGTTAAGTTCTCAGTAACGCCTAAAGAGGCCCAAGCCATACCTACCGGAATATATGCTTCTTTTAATTCAGCACCAGGACTACGGGCTACACCGACGTCGATTGGCGTAATATTGATACCGTGCTGGATAAAGGTGCTTTCACCCCAGCTTAGTACCTGATTACCTACCCGGATAGACAGAGGGTTAGCGCCATCGTTTAACGCGAAGTTGCCATAGACATAAGCATCCAGTACACGGATATCACGACAGGCCAGTTCCTTCGCTTCGTCGTCAGCACAAGGGTCAACTCTGTTTTTGGACAATGGATTGGTGTAAGCCACCTCATGGTCCATTAAGGCTGAATCATAGAAATAAGTGAAGCGACCAAAAAAGCCGATGTCATCTTTGGCAATAGATAATTCGTGCGTACCACGGAAAACTTCCGAGAATACATCACCTTGGTCGTAATTCAGGTTGCCTGCATCACCGTTGCTGGAATAAGCACCTGGCTGAGACCAAATCTGAGAACCTGTATAAATTGGATTGGTAAAAGCGCTGTAATTGGTCCAGTCAAAACGCGGATGGTTGACCTTACTGATGGTATCCCAGTCACGGTCTTCCGCCCGCCAACTGGCACCGTAGGAGAACGTAGAGTCAAACACTACTTCTACGTCATCAAAATTAAAAGTAGCGGCCTGAGCACTGGTGGCCGACAAGGCCAATAGTGCAGAAGCAACACCCATAGCTAAAGTACTTCTGACGAAGGCACCCGGCTTAGTATTCATTCGTTATCTCCCCCCCTGTCCCTGCAGGTATTTTGTTATTTTTTATTTTGAGCCAACCAACTGCTCGGAGGTCAGCTTGTATCGAAGAAATCATTACATCATTTTGATCGGGGCGCAAGGCTTGCGATCAGTCAAATCTGTTGATTTTTATTCAGTTTTTTCCCTTTCTCCCTGTGAAATGCTACTGCTGATACCTGATCCGGTTTGACCAGTTGAATGAAGATCACCTAACTAAATGAAAATAATAGCTAAAGTAGAAGAATTTGCTTGTTTTGTTTTAAGTTGCCGTTTTAAGTAATAACTCTAATTTATTTTCTCTAAAGTCTGGAACTTACCCTGATCGGTCAAGGTTAATACAAAGCGCGCATTGACTCCGGTATGGCTGATGTAAGGCCGAAAATGACGCAGAGGCAATTGCACTGTCTGGCCATTTTCAGCCTGTACCACCACATCGGTGTACAAGCCCTGATAAAAAGCCAGACATTGCTCTACATCAAGCACCAGTCTGAATTTATACTGTCGCATCAGCTTAAACTCTTGCTCACTTTTTCATACAAATCATTACTCAGCTCTTTGCTCAGCATAGTCTGTAACACAGCTTTTAACTGCTGTTGACGAACAGGTTGATAGCGTTTCCATGACAATAAAGGTGTCACTAAACGGGATGCAACCTGAGGATTAATTGCATCCATTTTCAACACTACATCAGCCAATACCTGATAACCTCTGCCGTCTTCTGCATGGAACATGGCCGGATTTTGCTGATAAAAAGCACCAAACACAGCTCGTACCCGATTCGGATTTTGCCAACTGAATTGTGGGTGAGCAGTCAACTGCTCCAAAGTCACAAAAACAGAAGATGTCGGATAAGAGGCACTGAGGTTAAACCATTTATCCAAAACCAATACATCATCACGCCAGCGCTGCTCAAAATCATGCATCAGTGAGGCAAATAATGGGTGAGCTGCGCTTCGACAAGCACGCAAGACAGCTAACTGATCGGTCATATTGTCGCTATGCTGGTATTGCTGGGTTAATAAATCGTCTTTGCCAGCAATAAAGGCCAGGTAATGTAGACAGACCGATCGTAAAGCGCGCTTGGCAACCTGTTGCTCTTGATACTGATAGGCTTCACTACGCAATGACTGATAACAGTTATGCCACTGATCCGCTAATTCTTCCGCCAGTTGTTGCACGAAGCTCTGTAATACCCATACTAACTCCTGTATTGGTATCTCCTCGAACTGCTCTGCCACCATGTCATAAGCTGGTACTGTCAATAACTCAGCAGTAAAAGCTAAATCATCCAGCGGCTGAATTAATAGCTGTCGATAAAACTCAAGTAAGGCAGCCGGTAACTGATAGGTTGTACCCACGTTTTTAGCTTCGATAGCAGCTTTCACCTGACTTTGCCACAACTGCTGTATCGCATCCCAGCGCGCCACACCATCTTTCGCATCGCGGGCTATTTGCAACAGCTCATCCATACTGTACTGATACTGTAATTTCACTGGCGCCGAAAAATCAGCTAAAAGCACAGGTACTGGTTTTTGGCTGACCGCAAAACTAAACTCCTGCTGAGCTTCCGTCATTTCGAGCAGATAAGACTGACTTATTCCATCTGAAAGCAACTCAACCCGCACAGGTAGCAACAGAGGCTGTTTTTCTGCCTGATCGGCAGTGGCCGGAGTGTGCTGTTGCATCAGTAGTTTAAATTCACGTTTTTTCGCATCAAACTGGCTGTATATTTTTAACTCTGGTGTGCCAGATTGTTGATACCAGCGCCTGAACAGGCTTAAATCACGGCCATTGGCATCCTGCATTGCATTGACAAAGTCATCACAGGTCACGGCTTGACCATCATGGCGTTTAAAGTACAAATCCATACCTTTTCTAAAACCGTCCTGTCCCAGTAAGGTATGCAACATACGAATAACCTCAGCACCTTTGTCATAGACTGTGACGGTATAAAAGTTATTCATTTCAAGTACTTGTTGTGGCCGGATCGGATGTGCCATAGGACCGGCATCTTCAGCAAACTGCGCGGTACGAATGGTTTTCACCGCATCGATACGGTTTAAAGTCGCTGATCCCATATCAGCGCTGAATTGCTGATCGCGAAATACCGTCAAGCCTTCTTTTAAACTCAGCTGAAACCAGTCGCGGCAAGTGACCCTGTTGCCGGTCCAGTTATGGAAATACTCGTGACCAATAATGGATTCGATATTAAAAAAATCAGTGTCCGTGGCTGAGGCTTGATCGGCCAGCACATATTTGCTGTTAAAAATATTTAAGCCTTTATTTTCCATCGCGCCCATATTAAAAAAGTCGACCGCAACGACCATGTAAATATCCAGGTCATACTCCAGACCAAAAGTCTGTTCGTCCCACAACATGGCGCGTTTTAGCGACTCCAACGCAAACTGTGCCCGATTTTTATTGCCTTTATCGACATAAAATTCCAACGCCACTTCGCGGCCAGAGCCTGTGGTGTAGCTGCCCTTTAAACAATCAAAGTCCCCTGCCACCAAGGCAAATAAATAGCTTGGTTTTGGAAATGGATCGACCCAGGTGACATGACGACGGCCATCCGCCAGCACTGTGGAACTGACCAGATTGCCGTTACTTAACAGCGCAGGATAAGCCTTATCGTCGGCGATAATATGAGTGGTAAAACGGGCCAATACATCGGGTCTGTCGAGGTAGTAACTGATTCGGCGAAACCCTTCAGCTTCGCACTGAGTGCAATAAGCGCCATTGGACAAATACAAACCTTCCAGCGCTGTATTGGCTTTTGGATTGAGTTCAATCTTAAGCTCAAGTTGTGCTTTGGCTGGTATACCAGGCAAGATCAGTTGCTCAGGCGTGACCTGATAGGCATCTGCATGCAATAACTGGCCATCCACAGAAACAGCTAATAACTTCAGCTCTTGTCCATCCAGAATTAGCGTACCTGCTTTGTCACTTATTGATGCCACCTGATAAACGGCGGTCAGCACCGTCGCTTCCGGATTTAATTCGAAACTAAGCTCCACGTCGGTAATAGTAAATTCTGGGGCTTTGTAGTCACTTAGTTTTTTTGCCTGACGGTTCGATATCTGACTCATCACAAAATTCTCTTTTAATATCTGAAAACAACAAGGCCAGTTAACAACTGGCCTTTTTTTATTATTTACCCTGAACGGCCGCTGTGATTGGCGTGTCCGGTGGTGTTAGTTTTAATACTTTGATGCCCATGTAGGCATAAATCACCGCCAGTACCGGGTTAATCAAATTAAAAAACGCATACATCGCATAATCCAGCGGATTGACATTGAGCACCCCATGCATATAAGCACCACAGGTATTCCATGGGATCAGCGGACTGGTGATAGTGCCGCCGTCTTCTAAAGTGCGGGATAAATTCACCGGAGCTAAACCACGACGTTCGTATTCTTCTTTAAACATCCGACCAGGCATCACTATCGACATATACTGATCTGCAGTCAAAATATTAGTCGCGATACAAGTGGCGATAGTGCTGGTAATTAACGAACCAGTGCTATGGGCTTTATGCAAAATAGCTTCGACAAATTTACGCAATAAACCTATATGCTCCAGCACAGCACCAAACATCATGGCAGAAAAAATTAACCAGCAGGTGTTGAGCATTTTTACCATACCACCACCGTTTAGCAGTTTATCTAATTCTGCATTTTGAGTTTCAATGACAAAACCACCATGCAAGGTAGTCCATACCACTTTTAAGGTGGCAAGCACGCCGTTTAGCTGCGGATCAGCCATTTTAGCAACCAGTTCCGGCTGGAATAACACAGCCCAAATGCCGCCTAACAAAGCACCGATAAATACAGTAGGAAATGCCGGAACTTTTTTAACGGCCATAGCCATCAACACCAATAAAGGCACTAACATCAGAGGACTGATAGAAAAGTGCTGCTGTAAAGCGTCGCTGATTGCCCGGATTTGAGAATCGTCCGCCGCAGCATCGGCGTTAAATCCCATCACAGCAAAAATAATAAGCGCCATCACCAAACTTGGGATAGTAGTCCAGGTCATATGCCGGATGTGATCGAATAAATTTGAGCCAGCAACAGCAGGAGCAAGATTCGTTGTTTCACTGACAGGTGACATTTTATCACCAAAATAGGCACCAGAGACTATAGCCCCAGCCGTAACAGCCGGAGACATCCCAAGCCCGGAAGCCACACCAATCAGCGCTACACCTATAGTAGCGGCCGTGGTCCAGCTACTACCAATACTGATAGCAACCACAGCGCAAAGCAAACAGCTGGCCGCATAAAACCAGGACGGATCCAATAGCTGCAGACCGTAATAAATCAATGAAGGCACAGTGCCGGCCAGCAACCAGGTACCTATTAAAGCTCCCACCGAAAAAAGTATCAGCAACGCCCCCAAGGACAACGAAATACCTTTGACCATCGCCTGCTCTATCTCAGCCCAGCCATAGCCATTTTTTAGCCCTATCACCACGCCAACAAAGGCTGCCACAAATAACGCAATTTGGTTGGCACCATAAGATGAATCGCTACCATATAAAAACACGGAGAGACTCAATAAAAATACCAGTACAAGCAGCGGAATGCTGGCATCCAAAAAGCTAGGTGCCTTGATCTGGCGCGGTGTGGTTTGTAGTTCCATGGAATTGTTCTCTTCTCGATTGGTTAACACCAATTCTGTTGTTATAAAAAGGGGTCAGAGCCAATGACCGCTTGTGCGACTCATTGGCTCTGACCCCTTGGCTTCGTTTATTCTGCGCGTTTTGCCAGATGCCCCAGACTTAACATATCTGCTGTGATCTGAGCTGTCTCTTCAAGCAACGGATCCAATTTTTCTAACACTTCAGGTAAGTCATCCAGGTTTTTCACCGCTGGCAACTTCAATCGTGCTAAACGCTCGTTGACTCGTTTTAAATCACGGGCAGTATTTTCATCTTTTTTCTTCAGGCGTTCCTGCTCATTTAATGAAATGGTTTTTTCATCTTTTTCTTTGTTGTACAGAGCGATATCATCCATCAGATACTTGTATTCAGTTTCTTTACTAAAACGTTCCTGATGTTTTTTCTGTAGCACAGGCAGCGCTTTTTTAATCTCGTCTGATGCAGTGTACTGCGCCGCTGGAATACTATCCCAAGGCAGAGCATTTTCTTCTTTACTCTCACCCCACTCACCCGGTTCTATCGGCGAAGGGAACAAAATATCAGGGATCACCCCTTTATGCTGAGTACTGCCACCATCGATACGGTAGAACTTGGCAATAGTAAACTGCACTGAGCCCAGAGATTCTTCGAACATGTCATAGACGCGGCCTAAACCTCGGTGCTGCTGCACTGTGCCTTTACCAAAGGTATGCTCACCTACAATTAAGGCCCGGCCGTAGTCTTGCATCGCCGCAGCGAATATCTCAGAGGCTGAGGCACTATAACGATCTACCATCACAGTCAGCGGACCATCATAAAACACACTACCGTCCTGATCCTGACTAATGCCAATACGATTACCCGCTTCACGGATCTGTACTACAGGGCCTTTATCAATAAATAAACCTGTTAAAGACACAGCTTCAGGTAGTGAACCACCACCGTTGCCACGTAAGTCAACGATAATTCCGTCGACATTCTGTTGTTTTAAGCTGGCAATTTCTTTTTTTACATCTTCTGTCAGGTTGTTGTAAAAACTTGGAATATTAATCACGCCAATTTTTTTACCCAGCGGACTAAGTTTAGGCTCCAGTACCTCGGCTTTGGCAGCCCGGTCCTCTAGACGGATTTTATCCCGCACTATAGAAATCTGAGTTGGCACGCCTTTGGACGCATCGCCACCTACCAATACCTGCAGACGCACAGTCGAGCCTTTTGGACCTTTGATCAGGTCAACGACATCATCTAAACGCCAGCCGACTACATCAACAAATTCCTCATCCCCCTGAGCGACACCAATAATCTTGTCTTTGGGTTTGATCTTTTTGGTCATATCCGCAGGGCCACCGGGCACCAGACTCATGATGACGGTAAAATCATCATCACTCTGCAGCACTGCGCCAATGCCTTCCAAGGACAGGTTCATTTCCTGCTGGAAACGTTCAGCGTTGCGAGGCGACAAATAAGACGTATGAGCTTCAATACTGCGGGCATAAGAATTCATCACGATTTGGAAAACGTCTTCACTCTCAGTTTGTAATAAACGTTTTTTCGCGTTTTCGTAGCGTTTTTTCAGCAGTTTAGTGGTTTCTTCTGCTGTTTTACCCGCCAGTTTCAGATTCAGCGCATCAAATTTCACTTTCTGGCGCCACAGCTCATTTAACTGCGCAACATCAGCCGCCCATGGCGCGTCTTCGCGTTCAAATTCGTAGCTGTCTTGTTTAGTAAAATCAAAAGGTTTATCCAGCAAGCTAATAGCATAATCGTAACGTTCTAATCGGCGTGTCATGCTCAAGTTGAACATTTGATAAGCAAAGTCAAACTGACCTTTCGCCAAACCATTATCAAATTCGTTGCGGTACTGCTCAAAGCTGTCGACGTCTGATTTCAACAAAACATTACGGAAAAAATCCAGACTTTTTAAATAGCGGTCAAAAACTTTTGACGACAACTCGTCGTCAATACGCAAGCCTAAATAGTGCTCCCGGGTAAAGAAATTGGTAATTCGTTTACTGGCCGTTGCATGTTGCGGTTCCTGCGCCAGATTGGGCACAGGAGAAATAAGCGGCGCAGCTATCACACCACTGCCGATCACCAGAAAAAATGCCGCTAAGCTGGAAATTTTTTTCATTGAACACTCATCTCTGTTAAGCCTGGAACAGCTTATCCCCTTGGGTTTTGATCACCATACCTGAGGCAAGCTGCACCACAACATCATTTTTAACTACTTCAAGTACAGTTGCAGGCACAGGTTTTAACCCTACTTTTAACTGCACCACACTGCCAACTTTTAATGTGGCTGTATTTAACGCAATAAGTTCAACCGCTTGCTCTTGCACCACTTTTTCTGTGGTTTGAGGCTTAGAGTTCAGTTTGGCTGCTTTTGCGGCGACTGAGGCCTTATTTGTTGGAGACTTTTTGTAAGCAGCTTTGTCAGAAGGTGCCGCTTTAGCTTGATCTTTTTGCTGTTCTTTATGCTTAGCTCGTTCTGCCGCCGCTTTGGCTTTGCGCACTTCAGCTGCTTTGGCTTTGCTTTGCTCTAATGTTTCAGCCGCATGCGCAGCTTGTTGTTCATCAATCAGATCACCGGCCTGACCATCCAGGTCAACACGGGCGACACCCACTTTGACACCTGCTAGATAACGCCAACTGGATGTGTATAGACGCAACGCATGACGAATTTGGGTTTTGCTAATGCCATCTTCTTCAGACAACCGCTGTGCTAAGTCCTGAAAAATACCGATTTTCAGAGGTTTAGCTTCACCGCTTTGGCTAAAACACAGTGGAAACTTCTCGCTAAGTTCGGCGAGGATTTGTTTCACATCTTTGCCTGCAGGTTGAGCTTGGATTTGTTCAGTTGGGGTTGTCATGCAAAATTACTCTTCTTCATCAGCGGCATCGTCTAAAGTAATGCCTTCTTCTAATTGGTTATTAACGTAGCAGATAGCCCAATCGACCAGTTCATCTTCATCTGCTTCTAACAAAACTAAACTACCTCGTAGCTCGTTCCAAATCGCGATAAGTAAATGGTCTATTTCATCTGCTGAAAGATCATCCGGCAAACGGCGCCAGACGGCGTGGTAAATGGCGTTGATCCGATCGGCGACGATCTCTTCTTCACCTTCCCAATCGCCTACATCGGCGACTTGGAATAAATAGTCCTGAATATTGACTAAATCTTTCATAAAGTCCGTGCCAAATGCTGTTCAAATAACTGAACCAGCCCGGCTAAACCTTGTTGATCGTCTACATCGAAACGAGCCAGACTTGGGCTATCAATATCCAGTACAGCAATGATCTTGCCATTGTGACGCACAGGTAAAACAATTTCTGAGTTACTGGCGGCATCGCAGGCAATATGACCTGGAAACTCATGGACATCTTTGACCAACTGGATTTCTCCAGTGGCTACTGCTGTACCGCAGACACCTTTGCCTACAGGAATACGCACACAAGCCACTTTGCCCTGAAAAGGTCCTAAAACCAAAACGTCATCTCTTAAAATATAAAAGCCTGACCAATTAAGATCAGGCATTTCATTAAAGAGCAACGCACTCAAGTTTGCCATATTGGCAATCAGGTCTGTTTCGTCTTCGATCAGAGACAGAGCTTGCTGTTGCAGCAGCTGATAAAATTCTGATTTTTGCTCACGCATGAAATATAGGTTCTACCATAACTACGAAGGTCCCTACATTACTTGTTTTGTCGCGAAATTTAAACCTCTGCCACAAAAAGATTTAGCTACCTTTGTTCAATAAATCATCAATAACTGTTCATTTCAAACTCAACCGACACTTCTGCTCTGATATCGGTCTGACCAAAGCTGACTTCAGCGCCATCGGCCATAGCACGAGCCATCTTCATCACAGGAGCCGGCGCGTACCCTTGTTCATTGATTTTTTGGGCAGAACCCAGTTTTAAACCGTTCGCTTTTGCTAACAAAGCAGCCTTAGTTTTGGCATGCTCAAACGCCTGCTGCAGCGCTTTTTGATACAGTTCATCGGACTCACTGACTAAAAATTCAGCCTGATTCATTTGAGTTACCCCTAAATCAGCCGCTTGTTGTAGCACTGTGCTGTACAGGGACAAATCATTTAATGACACAGTGATGTCACGACTGACCAGATAGCGCTGGGGCAACTTGCGCTCTGGATCATGCTGATAATCCGGTTGAATACGCAAAGGCGCATTGTTCAGTTGTTCTTCCTTCACCCCCAGCTTACGCAGGGCTTTGGTTAAAGCAGCTACTTGCTCATCCACCTTTTGTTTGGCATCCGCAACTTTCTCAGAAGTCTGCTGAATTTGCATACTTAAACGCACTGCATCTGGTTTGGCTTGCATCACAGCAGAGCCGGATACTGTGACAGTTTTAACTGCGGCCGTATCGGCTAAAGCAACAAAACTAAGACTACAAACCAATAAGGCGACTACTTTTGCTTTCATTTCTTAATCCTTTTATAAACAGATATCACGGAGTGTACGCCTCTTGGCTGAACGGCTACTTAAAAACTAATTAAGCTTCAGTACCTTATCAACAGCAGACTGAGTTAGAGGATGATAGCCGGCCCGGGCTTGCTGATAAACAGCTTTGGCCCAGCCCAGAGTTTCCGGGCTTTGACTTAACTGCTGATACAAAGGCACCACAAACTTACGCCGTCCTACCCTGACTAAAAACTGCTGCAACGCAGGTTGAGCTTGTGTGTAATTTTTTGCCAGCGCCACTTTAAACCAGGCTGTCGCCACTTCCGCATTCTGACTTCGACTTAAACCAAAGCCCTGATCCAGCTGTTGTAGCTGGGCAATATCGACAGTAGCAGCCAATTGGCCGATAAAATGTAACCAATGGTGAATAGTCCAGCTGTTTGTCTGTAAATCAGTCAACTTGCCGCTTTTTTGCCATAACGCCCTTTGTTGGTCAACCTGTGTAAAGGCGTCAGATACCGGCGCTACAAAAGTGCTGGCTAATGCCGGTTGATACAGCCATTCCAGTATTTCGCCCATAGATACAATGTCCGGATCGTTCAGCAAAGTTTTACGCAGATAGCGCAGGAACTTTTCCGTATCCATAGTTTGAAAGGCAAAAGTCTGAAAATAGTTTTTTAAAAAAGGATCAAAAGCAGCGCGCCCCACTCTTTGCTCTAAAAACTGCAGGAATAACATGCCTTTGACATAAGGCACCTGAGTAAAGGCATCGTCTGGGTCTCGTCCTGTGTAGTCGGTGACTAATAAAGTATCTTTTGGGTCAAGCTGGTCCAGATCGTTTTCCAAATCCTGGACCGACAGCTGACGCTCCAACAAAGCACGTTCAGGCCCGTACACCTGCTCCATAATGCGGTTCTCCACATAGTTGGTAAACCCCTCATTCAGCCACAGTTCGTGCCAGCTTGCATTGGTGACTAAATTGCCTGACCAGGAATGCGCCAGCTCATGCGCTATTAAACTAACCAGGCTTTTGTCCCCTGCAATCACCGTGGGCGTAATAAAAGATAAACGTGGATTTTCCATACCACCAAAAGGAAAACTGGCCGGTAAAATCAGTAAGTCATAACGACCCCAGGGATAGTCGCCATACGACGTGCTTGCGACCTGCATCATCTGCTCTGTATCCGAAAACTCGGCCACGGCTTTGTCCAGCCAGACTTTTTCGGCATAAACCCCAGTACGCTCTGACATGGCTTTAAATTCTAAGTCCCCTATCGCCAGCGCTATCAGATAAGCCGGAATAGCCTGCGGCATACGGAAAAAATAATCGCCGTCTTTGTCGGTATTGGCACTGTTATCCGCACCCATCACGGCCAGTAATTCTTTAGGCGTATGAATACGGGCCTGATAATTCAGCCGCACCGCTGGCGTGTCTTGCAACGGGATCCAACTGCGGGCATGAATAGACTGCGACTGGCTGTACATAAACGGCTGCTGCTTTTCGCTGGTTTGCTCCTTAGTCAGCCACTGCAAGCCTGAGGCTTGTGGGCTGGTATGGTAATAAATACGCACCTTAGGAAATTGCTCTGGAAATTCAATCCGTAGCGCCTGGCCATGAGTGGGTGATTTCTCACCTAAACTGTGGCTCAGCTTCACCCACTTGCCATTAGCTGATTGCCCCATGACGTTTTCAATACTCAGGTCGCGACTATCTAAAATCAGCTCGCGCACATCAGGATGATGCCAGTCCAGTTGCAGCTCAACAAAACCTGAGAGTTGCTGTTTATCAAAATCAGCTGTTAAATCTAAGCTAAGTTGCGGATGACTCACCAGAGCAAAGTTGCTGAAACTATGAGGATCAGCAGCCTGAACTTTAGCCGCCAGGATAAACAACAACAGCACAACAACACGCATTTTATTCTCCGAAACTAATTCTTACGGTAATTCATAGGATTGGCAGGATAATAACAAAGTTCCTGCTGACTCTGGTGACTGAAATGTCGGGTATCTTTGTGTGGAAGTTTCATAAAACCACCAACCCCTTCACCACTGATTAAAGGTACTTTTGAGAGAATACTTTGCAGCAAAGCCGCAAACTGCGCTTCAGCAGCAGGTTCAAGCAAACGGTAATAGTTGTGTATTTTCATATACAAAGGCGTGACTTCAAAAATAATGCACCCCGTATGGCGGATTAAATTCAGTGCAGCCAAATCATCCATAATACCGTCTGGCAATACCAGTTGCTCATCAGGGTCTTTGCCATCTTCAAAATAACTATGCTGGGCGCTGCGATCGTCCAGCTGGCTCTGGCCCAGCTCGTATTTAAGGGCAGTACCTTCTGGCACGACAAAAGGCTGGTCTGTGCTGTCGCGCGCTATATGGATGGTCTGACGGGCATCAAATAAACAGGCTTTGAAAATACCGACTTTGGCGATAGAGCGCGCCAGTTGCACCACATTATTCACCGCCACTGCAAAAGCCTTGTACAGACTTTCGTCAAACAAATTCAGGCTGGAGTCGATATACACCCCGGAGCTTTGCCAATGAATAGCAATACCACCGACCACAGGATAACGGCCTAAACGGCTGACGGCTGCGACAAAAGCTTTTTCAGTCTCGCCCATGCCCTCCAGGTAGTTTTTGTAATAACGTTCCAGTTGCACGTCATCTATGTACTGAATGCCTTCTTCGTCGCTATGTTCACGCAAAAAGGATTTGCGCGATGAATAAACCACAGTATCCAGCTCCTGCGCTTTATCGCTAATCCAGACCGGCAATACTGGCTCTGTGCTTAACAGCGGCAGATCAGGGGTCACCAGATGAGATAAACGTGGCATGGCTTTTAAGAAATAATCACCAGCTTGCTGCCGTAGCAGTAAATCGTCCGACAACATACTATCGAGCATAGTGGCAAATTCCATTGGCAAGCCCAAACTTCTTGCGGGGATCGCTTTACGGCCAAAACGACAGGACTGGCCGGACGCCAGCGCATACAAAGTGCTGGCTACACCTTGCTCATCAAAGCGTGGGCTGGATAAAGCACCAGTTCGCTGCTCTGGGCCAATAAAATATACATCCCCTAAACGGGCATTGGAGGTTTGTAAATCCGACGACATCAACTGCATTACATTGGTAGCTATGTAATGACCTTCACTATCGAGCTGGGCGAAGACTGAAGATCCCCAATCCACCAGACTGATTTGATTGGAGCTATCGTCGTAGACAATATTCGAAGGCTTAATATCGCCATGCACTATAGGTGCGCTTTCGCCGTCTTTTTTATGTTGCCGTAAAGCCTGCAATAAACTGGCGAGCTGAGTGGCAATATCCAGCAATAACCGCACCGGTACCCGGCCATGTTTCAGGCTGTAGTGCTCCAGATCCACACCTTTGGCGCGCCCCATCATTAAAATGCCCTGCTTTTTTACCAACTGATAAGTAAAAAACGGCGGTACATTCGAGTGAGCAGCCTGTGACAACATATAGCCTTCGTCGGCTAGGCGCTCCTGTATATGAGGTGGTAAATTAATGCGGGAGAACTTAAACACCACATCCTGCTGCTTTTGATCAAGGCCAGCAAAGACAAAACCATAAGCGCCCTTACCCACCAGCTCAATTTGTCGGTAACCCAGTTTCTCCAGCTCAGAGATACAAAGCGCCACCCAGTCTTTGAGCTTTTTAGCGTCATTGGCGTTTAGCAGGTAAACCGACTGCTCTTCGGGGATATAGAAGTTACGAAGCTGATGTTTATCCATATATACCCAAGTGACCTCAATATGCGAGTTTCAGAGCCGCTGGGCGCTTGCAATGCAAGGCAGCCTGGCGAAGCAATGTCGACTACCTTGTGAGACAGGCTAACACCGCAGTGCAATCGCCCAGCGACTCCCGAAGGGTGGGTCTAAAAGCGCTTTATGCGGCGTTAACTGTTGTCGCTTTAGAACCACTAAAGCTTTCAACAGCTGCCTTGCCTAAAGCGCTTTTATCTCCCGCTGAATTCTGCATCTTGAAGTCACTTGGGTATAATTACCCTTCGTACTTGAAACTGCCGCTTTGTTGCCTGCGTGCTTTCGCCCCAATCACATAGTGAACTATGTTCATGGGGACTCAATTACTTGTCGCCTCGCTGCAGCTCCAATTACTTTGGGTAAACCCTCCGAACCTAAACTGCCGCTTTGCTGCTTGCGTGCTTTCGCCCTTTAAAAACAAAACCCGGAGGATCTTCTGATCATCCGGGTTTTGTAGCAAAGAACGAAGCCAATGACCAGCTATTTAACAATAGCTTAAACCATCGACAGCAACATGGATGACGGTTGTTCCAGATAGCTTTTCCACAAGTTGGTGAAACGGGCTATGGTGCCGCCGTCGATGACGCGGTGATCGCCAGACCAGCTGATTTGCATCAGAGAGCGGCCTTCTACTTCACCTTTGGCATTAAAACGTGGCAACAACTGGGTTTTACCCAGCGCTACTATCGCCACTTCCGGCTTATTGATGATAGGAGTGGCCACAGTGCCACCAATGGCGCCAATGTTGGAGATGGTGATAGTGCCACCTTTGAGCTCAGCCGGACTGACACGGCCTTCACGGGCGGCGTCTGTTAATTTCGTCAGCTCTTGGGCAATTTGAACGATCGACTTGTTTTGACAACCTTTGATATTCGGCACCAGTAAACCCACTTTGGAGTCGACCGCTATACCAATATTGTGATCATCAAAATACGTCAGCTCTGAACAGTCGCTGTTGACCTGGCTATTCATAATTGGGAACTGCTTGATGGCCAGCGACATGGCTTTCATAAAAAACGGCATCAGAGTCAGCTTAATACCCTGCTTGGCGTATTGATCTTTCAGCTGGCTGCGAAGTGCAATCAGCTCTGTTAAATCAATTTCTTCACAGTAGGTAAAATGCGGAATGGTCGATACAGAATCCTGCATCTGACGCGCCATCGCTGCTTTAATGCCTTTGATAGGCTCAACCCGGCTGCCGCCTGAGCTACTCACTACAGGAGCAACAACTGCAGTGACTGGTGCTTTGGCTGGAGCTGTCACAGCTTTAGCACCACCATTGGCATAAGCTTTGACATCGTCTTTATAAACCCGGCCCTTATCGCCAGAACCTGGCACCAAAGATAAATCAATGCTGAGTTCACGGGCTAAACGACGCACTGCCGGGCTGGCTAAAGCTTTGCCATTGCCAGCAGGAGCTACAGTTGAAGCTGCGGCAACAACGGCTGATTTAGCAGCACAAACCGGGGCAGCAACTGGCGCTGCAACAACAGCCGCAGCAGAAGTCGAAGTACCAGCAATTTCCTGCTGAAACAGCGGGCTATGTACTTTGGCAATTTCACCTTTGGCGTAATGCAGCTTGACCACTTTACCTGCGTATTTGGCAGGGATTTGCACCAGGGCTTTGTCGGTCATCACATCACAAACAGGCTGATCTTCGGCTAATACATCGCCTTCTTTGATCAGCCACTCGACAATTTCACATTCAACAATACCTTCGCCTATATCAGGCAGAATAAAGTCTTCCAGCTGTTTGCCTGTGGCCACAGCGGCTGGAGTTTGAACTGGAGCAGATGAAGCTGCAACAGCAGGCGCAGCGCCCTCTGTGTCCATTTCAAACAAAGGCGCATGCACTTTGGCGATATCGCCTTTGGCGTAATACAGCTTAGTCACCACACCGTCGTACACAGCAGGGATTTGCACTAAAGCTTTGTCAGTCATCACATCACAAACCGGCTGATCTTCAGTGATCCGATCACCTTCTTTCACCAGCCATTCAACGATTTCACACTCAACTATGCCTTCGCCAATGTCCGGCAGAATAAAATCTTTTTTCATCTGGTTATCCTTAGAAGTTCACCGAGCGTTTTATCGCTTCGTAAGTTTTCAGATGATCGGGCACATATTCTTTTTCCAGTGCCAGCGGGTATGGAATATCCAGACCACAAACCCGTTCAATCGGGCTTTCCAGATGCAGGAAGCATTTTTTCTGGATAGTGGATGCGATTTCAGCGGCAAAACCACCTGTTAATGGCGCTTCATGGTTAATGACTAAACGGCCTGTTTTCATCACCGACTCTGCCACAGTATCGACATCCCAGGGCTGAATGCTACGAAGGTCAATCACTTCACAGGAAATACCTTCAGCTTGCGCCATATCCACAGCCTTTTGGATAATCTCCATCTGCGCGCCCCAGGCTAATACAGTGACGTCTTTGCCTTGTTGCAGCACTTCGGCTTTGCCTAATGGAATTTCGTAATAGTCTTCCGACACTTCGCCAACTGAGGCGCGGTACAGTTTCTTCGGTTCAAAGAAAATCACCGGATCCGGGCAGTTGATAGACGCCAATAACAGACCTTTAGCCTGAGCCGGGTCGCGTGGCACCACAATTTTTAAACCTGGGGTATGGGCAAAATACGCTTCAGGCGACTGGCTATGATAATGACCACCCGCAATACCACCGCCGTATGGCGTGCGGAATACTAAACCACCGACGTTAAACTCGTTGCCTGAGCGGTAACGGAACTTAGCAGTTTCATTCACAATCTGGTCAAAGGCTGGGAAGATGTAATCAGCAAACTGAATTTCAGCCACAGGTTTCATGCCCTGAGCCGCCATACCGTTAGCAAAACCCGCTATACCTTGCTCAGTTAAAGGCGTGTTGAAACAACGGGCTTTGCCGTATTTTTCCTGCAACTTGCTGGTCGCGCGGAATACACCACCAAAGTGACCGACGTCTTCACCAAAACAAACCACACCATCGTCTTTGGCCATGGCTAAATCTAAGGCGTTGTTGATCGCCTGCAACATATTCATCTTAGCCATTATTCAAATCTCCCCGCCGTCACCGGATAAGCTTCCGGGTACTTTCTGATATGTGCTTTTAGTTCTTCTAATTGTTCGTTCAACAGTGGAATTGGCGTTTCGTACACATCACTCATCAGATGCTCGATACCAGGCTTGGCCACTTTTTCAGCCACTTTTAATGCATCCAGAATTTCCTGACGCAGCGCATCAGATTTCGCTTTGTCAGCTTCTTCATCCAGCCAGCCTTGTTTTACCAGCCATAAACGGAAACGGGATATCGGGTCGTTTTTACGCCACAGCTCTTCTTCTTCTTTCGAGCGATAACCGCTTGGGTCATCAGAGGAAGAATGCGCGCCCAAACGGTAAGCTATAGATTCAATTAAAATCGGCTCTTCGTGCTCAAGCGCATACTCGCGCGCCATTTGGGTGGCTTTGTACACGGCCAGAATATCAGCACCGTCGACACGAATAGCTTTGATGCCGTAACCCACACCACGACAGGCAATACCATCACCTTTAAACTGCTCGTTGGCAGGCGTTGAAATGGCATAGCCGTTGTTACGGCAGAAGAAAATAACCGGCGCTTTATGCACAGCTGCCATATTTAAACCGGCGTGGAAGTCACCTTCAGAGGCGGCACCTTCACCAAAATAACAAATGGTGGTGTTTTTCAGTCCGCGTAACTTTTGCGCATACGCATAACCACTGGCCTGAGGAATTTGTGTACCCAGCGGTGAGGAAATGGTCATGTAATAAATGTCTTTGCTGCCGTAATGCACTGGCATCTGGCGGCCTTTGCCTAAATCTTTTTCGTTGGAAAACAGCTGATTCATAAACTGTTCCAGACTAAAACCGCGATAACGTAAGGCGCCTTGCTCACGGTACTGCGCCATAATCATGTCTTTATCATCCAGCGCAGCAGCGCTGCCAACAGTGGCGGCTTCTTCGCCTAAACACTGCATGTAAAAACTGATACGGCCCTGACGCTGAGCGGCCAGCATACGCTCGTCCAGTATGCGAATAAACTGCATGCTGTCGTACATTTTAAGGGCTGTGGCTTTATCAAGCTCTGGAGCTTCAGCTCCTGGGTACAAAGAGCCGTCATCCTGCAGGATACGCAGCGTAGGAATTTGTAACGCGTGACCGCTGGTAAACTCAGCTGTGTGCACTGTAGAGATGGTTGCGTTATTGGGGTTAGTCATAGGTGTCTCTTTTGGTTGTATCCGTCAGACTGTGACAAAAAGTTAAACGCATGGTGGCTTGGTGACCACTCTTGGTAACTGAATTGCGTTTCCCCGTTTGCCCTGACCATTATTTTTGTTTTACGTGTTTTAATCAGTATGGCTATTTTCTTCTATTTTTCGGCCGCAACTTTACCTTTACGTAAACTGCATTGCAACCAGAGGCACAAATAAAAACAGCTGGTCCATGCACTAAAGCAGGGCCAGCTGTCAGATATTTTGTACTCTGCTATGCCATGAACCTAAGGCTTAACTCACTTTTCCAGCTACAGAAACAGGTTTTACCATCAGCATGGCGCGCTGACCAATGGCCACTTTAGGGTTAGGGAAAATAATAGCTTCACCCTCCACTTCTACCTTGTATTCCACACCTTCATCACTGGCCAGCACAGTACCGACATCAAAGGTGGTGAAATTTTCAATACTGTCGGCAAAATGCAGTGCAAAGGCTTCGGTAGTTTTGTTGATCGCACGACGTACTTCATAGAGGTTAAAGTCGGCTTCGTTAAACTCCTTTGTGTTCAGCTCGCTGCCTGAAATCAACGCTCTTAACGCAGTAGCGGCTTCAGCAAAACGACTCATATCATTTTGACCAAAAGGCCGTGCCTTACCCAGTTCGATGGTAAAGCCATGCGCCTTGCAGCTTTGGGCGGCAAAATAACTGAAGGTACTGGCCGGAGTTTGCATCAAAAGCACCGTATTGGCACCACAAGCATTGAGGAACTCAAACTGTTGTTTACTCCAGTTTTGGCCATGTAAAAATGGATAAACGGCAAACTTCTCAAAACGTGAGCCACGAATAGCGGTATGCAAATCATATAGTTTACGTTCACGTAAACCTTGCGGAGCCTCTTCATAAAACTTCAACACATAGCCTTCTAGCTTTTTCGCCCGCTCACGCTCCGCACTCTGTATGCCCGGCTCTTCGCTGTGATGACCAGAGAATAATCGGTTTAAATTATCCTGAATCTCCCGTACTCCCGCATTCATCGCCGCTGGGTTACCAAATAAAAACAGCACCCGCTCTGTCAGCAGTAGTTTGCCAGCCAATACGTCGTTTAACAGTGTGGAACAAAGCTCGATAGGCGCAGTTTCATTACCATGCATGCCGCTGCTGAGCACTATGTCTTGCTGGCCACACTGCTTGGGCTGACAATAGATAACCCCTGTATCCCAGATTTGGATTTCCGTGCCGTTTTGAAGTGAATAGCGAACAAAAGGTAAAAAATCGGGATAGGCTAAGGTGAGTTTTAAAAAATCAGGGTTTTGCTGCAGTTGCTGCAACAGAGTTTCAGGCTTCATAGATGCTCCATAGACTAGCGCTTAAACGCTTTTTTAAGTTTGGCTCATTCTAGCTCGGCCCCTGACACACTCCAAGCTGCTTTTGCTTGCAAAAGCAGCTTGGTGCAACTCTACCCGTTAAAGACCACAACTTGCGCCATAAATCGATTGAGCCCATTGTGGGTTATCAATAAAGGGATTGCGGTTTTGTTGCCATTCGTAAATACGGTTGTTGCGACGACTTTCAAAACTATCGACCGGATCCTGGATATGCCATTGCAGCAATACACAAAGTTTTCCCATCTCTGGCGCTGAACTGCCAGTTGGAGCAAAATTGCGTAATATCAGGTCTGGCGTACTGGTTTCATCGCCGCCTTCGTAGCGCACATCCATATAAAACATCATACGGGCCACGTCACCTTTGACGGCATTACGGGGCTCAAAGCTGTCGCTGTCGGTTTTATTTTCCGGGGCTTCAGCCAAAGCTGTGCCGCCCAGATCAAAGTCTTTATTGCCACGGCTGGAATTAATAGACATATCGGCAGGTCGCAAATGATGGATATCGGTATAGGCATATTTGCTTTCACTGGGAAAACCATGGCTTTTTGCCCAGACATGTTCCCGATTCCAGGCATCCAAAGAATTGGTCTGGCCGGCGCGGAAAGTTTTAGCCTCAGAACGGCCAGCATAAAGCAATATCACGTTATTGGTATTATTTGGGTCTTCATCCGTATAGGAAAGTGCATCCCAGACCTGACTATAGGTTAAACGTACGTGGCCGCGCAAAATGCTATTGAGCGCGGCTTTGAGCTCGCTACCAGATTTGCCAACTGCGGCCGCGTAATAGGTGGGCAAGTTAACAACAGGATCAGTACCACCTCCGGTATCGCCACCGCCACTGCAGGTTGCAGTAAATACGCCGATGCCAGGGTTACCATAATTGGCAGACACCACCCAATCTGAGGCCAGATTGCTGTCTGTGGTTTTATTGCGGCTAATGGATTTATCAACAGCATTGATGGACCAACCGGATAAGCCATTTTCCCAGCCGACTGCATCCACTTCCGTGCTGCCATTTTTTAATTTGACGTAATCACCGCTATTGCCAAACGCCAGAGTTAAACCAGCCAGTTGTGGTGTTTTGCCATACAAACTTTGCAGAGCTGCACTGTTTTTTACTATCAGAAAATAGCTGCGTGGCGCCACAGTGCCAGATAAATTAAAGCTACCGCCGTTATCCTGCAGACTATAGCCTTGCAGGTTAATGGCGGTGCAGCTGTTGTTGTAGAGTTCGACAAATTCTTCAGTGCTGTCATTGTTTGGAGCGTCATACAACACTTCAGTGATCAGCAGATTGGCAAAGCTGGCACTGCTGTACAACGCTGCTGCGAGCAATGATAAGGTTGTGATCTGTTTCATTATAAATCCTGTCAGTTCTTGTTGTTGTTTGAGGATCTGCATCCTGCCCCCAGAATTGCTTCGCTTCTCCATCAGAGCACTACAAGATTAACTTAGATTTATGACAAATCGCTTAAATAAAAAACATTTTATTTACTTATCAACTCAAAACTAAGCCCACATCACCAGCACTGCCGCAAGCACGATCAGAGTCAACCCCAGCAGGTCCTGACGTTTGAGTTTTTCTTTGAGTACCAAAACTGAAATCAGCAGCGTAAATAACACTTCCACCTGCCCCAGCGTTTTAACATAAGCCACAGCCTGTAAACTCATCGCGGTAAACCAACCTAAAGAGCCCAAACAACTGGTGAAACTGGTGGCTAACGTCAGTTGTGGCCTTTGCCATAACTTCACTAAGGTCGTTTTGTCGTTCAGCGCAAGATAAACTAACAAAACAATAGTTTGAGTGGTGATCACAAAAAACAGCACCCAGGCCGCTGCAGGTAAAAATGGCAAGCCCAGAGTCAGGCTGGCCTCACGGACCCACAAGGATGTCAATGCAAAGGCCAAACCACTGCCTAAACCTAAGGCCAGAGTTTTGACTGATAACGATTGAATACTGGTGGCTCCTGTTAATAAAAACACAGCTATGCCACCAATAAAAACTCCAACCCAGCCTAATGGGCTGATGTAAGTACCAAAAAACATCACACCTACAATAGCAGCCAGAATAGCCTCGCTTTTGGCAAGACCCACCCCTATTGCATAATTTTTTAACCGAAACAACACCACCATCAAGGCAGTAGCCAGAATTTGCATAGCAGAAGCAGCTAGCACGTAAAACAAAAACCAGAGGCTAAACTGTGGAATGGCATAATCCTGCCATTGGTAAAGTCCGAGTAAATACAAAAGCGCTAAAGGCCCGGCGTAAATGAAGCGGGCTAAGGTCACGCCCATCACAGGCACATCTTTACTTAGTTGTTTTTGTAGCGCATTGCGCATCGCCTGCATAAATGCAGCCAGCAATGTAAAAGGGATCCATAAAGACATACAGACTTCCAAAACTCATAAAACAAAATGATGCCTTGTTAAGAGCCGGAAGGCAAAGTTTTTACCCGCTGTTTAGCTAAAATACTGATCTAACGCCGCAATATCCTCCACCACCCACTGAGCTTCAATACAATCTGTCAGATGCTGTGCAATAAACTGCACAAGACGCTTGGCTGAAGCACTTAACCTTTTGTCTTTTCTCGCCACCAGATACCAATGGCTATTCAAGGGAAAGCCTTTTACTTTCAGTACTTTAAATTGGTCATTGCTTTGCGCCAAAGTGTAAGTGGATAACACTGCCAGCCCCAGACCACTGGCAACGCTAAGTCGGATAGCTTCATTGCTTTCAATTTGCATCGTCTTTGACAGCTCAACCCCCTGGCTGCTCAACCAGGATTCAAACTGCATACGAGTGGCCGAACCCGGTTCCCGCATTAAAAATCGCTCATTTTTTAACTGAGCAAAATCAAGCTCCCCACCTTGTTCACAATAACGAGTCGCCCAATGATCCGCTGGCGCCAGTAATTGCAGCGGGTTTTTGATAATACGACAGGCCTGAACCTGCTCGCCGCTGGGTGGCTGACTAAACAGATACAAGTCATCATCCTGATGAGCAAACCGGTTTAAAATATGAGCTCTGTTGCCAACATTTAATGTCACATCAATTTTGGGATTCATTTTGTCAAAAGCTCCCAGGATAGTCGGCATTACATATTTTGCGGTAGTCACTATGCCTAAGCTTAAAGTACCACTGCGTCCACCTTTGGCTTCTTCTAATAAGGCGGAAAAGTCATCAAAACGACTAAGCACATCAGACGCCGCCTGAAATAATGCATCGCCAACATAAGTAGTGTGTACTTTACCTTCACGGTATTCGAGCAGAGGCTGTCCCACTTCCTCTGCTAATTTTTTTAGCTGTAAGGACACTGTAGGCTGAGTTAAATGCAACAGCCGTGCAGCCGCAGAGACTGAAGCTAAACGCACCACCTGCACATACACCTGCAATAATCTAAAACTTAAATGCCGCACATCCATAGATAATCATAAATACCAAAGTTACAAACAATTAATTATCCAATATACCCAAAGACAGGCAGAATCGCCACCCAATAACAGCTACGGAGTAAAGTCATGCCTGATATTGTGATCGCATTTTTCGCCTTTGGCCTGCTGGCAGGTTTATTAAAGTCAGATTTAAAAGTTCCTCAGTCCATTTACGAAACCTTATCCATCCTGCTGATGCTGGTCCTGGGGCTCAAAGGCGGCTTGGCTTTGCATGGGCAGGCCCACAGCGGCATGATCCCGGATCTGTTAGCCGTTGCGGCTTTAGGTTTGATAATTCCGCTGCTGGCTTATCCAGTATTACGTTACCTGATCAAACTCACTAACTCAGATAGCGTAAGTATTGCTGCTCACTATGGCTCCGTCAGCGCCGGTACCTTTGCGGTTGTTTTGGCTTATGCCGAAAAATCAGGTTTGCCACTGCTCCCCGAAACTACCCTCTATTTAGTGATGCTGGAACTCCCTGCCATCGTTATTATGCTGGGCTTATATGGTGCGCTTAAAGGCCAGGGCAATCAGGCTCATATCTGGCGAGAAGCCCTAACCAGTCGCGGCGTGCTGTTATTAGGTGGTGGTGTTCTGATAGGTTATTTATACGGACCTGAAGGGCTGGAGCCTTTAGCCCCTGCACTGATTGGTGGTTTTAAAACTATGCTGGCGCTGTTTTTGCTGGAAATGGGGCTGTGCACAGCGAAGGTCTGTAACCCATTGCCGATTAAACATTGGCGCTTGATGCTGTTTGCCGCCTTGGCTCCATTTGCCCTGGGCGCTTTAGGTCTGGCTTTTGGTTTACTGTTGGATTTACCTCAAGGCTCATTACTGGTTTTAACTACATTAGCAGCCAGTGCATCTTACATAGCAGCACCAGCTGCGGTGCGCGCCAGTATCCCGGATGCCAATATAGGTCTGGCAATGCTGGCCTCATTAGGTATTACTTTTCCGGTCAACGTGCTGCTGGCCATCCCCGTCTATCAACATTGGGTCGAACTGGCGCTTGGAAACTAAGCTGACACAGTCCAAAGCGAACAAAAAAAACGCAGTCAAACCAGCGGGCATTGCATTTATAAGTTAAAGCAGTAGTATAAGGCCCAACGTCGGTACGTAGCGCAGCTTGGTAGCGCACTTCGCTGGGGGTGAAGGGGTCGGAGGTTCAAATCCTCTCGTACCGACCATTAAATTAACCTGCTTTTAGAGCAGGTTTTTTTATGTCTATAAAAAGACGGTATGTTGAAAATGCAGGGGGTTATTTTCGAGGATTCAACAATTCATATCGCCCATCCAGCTGTCTGAGCGCTATTAATTCATTTGTGTTGTAAAAATTATTGGATTTTTTATAAACAGTTCGTGTACATTTGTTTTCTGATTTAGTGACAATGGTAAGGAACAGTTATGCAAATCAACTTAAATACTCCGGGCACAGCGGCTACATCAACAATACAAACTGTTGCTCCTGCTGCTCAGGCTAAAACCACCACTACAACAGCACCCTCTACTGCAGACACTGTCACCTTATCTGCTGAAGCAAAGGCGAAGCTGGCTGCAGAGCAGCAAGAATCTAAAGCAATAAATCCAACACTGACTACATTAGGCAGTGGTTGGGGTAACGAACCGCCAAAATAATAATTAGGGAACAAATTAAGGGGCATAGTTTTGGGACATTTTATAATCAGTCTCGCTGAATACCTTTGGATCGCGTGTTTACTAAGTTTGGTTATATCTGTATTCGTTCCAGTGGTTCAGTCATCGAGGGCAGCAGCAGTTACTTGGGTTATCATGGGATTAATGATGGACAAGGTAGCGCCAGAACTGATGGCCCTGTCTGCATGGAGTGCGGAAATTGCTCGCCATGCTTGGTATTTATCCTGGGTGATGCTTAATACTATCACTGTGCTCATTATATTTGGTATGCACAAACGTTTTGCTTGGCAATATTCTAAGTTGAGTCAATACATTACTCTTTCCTGTGTATCTATGGTCATTCTGCAGACAGCACGACTAATGGATAGACTTTTATTTAATACGGATGTACTGCCGTCCGTTTACAAATATGGTGTGCCATCCATTAATATCGCCGTTGCTTCAGCAATAGTCATTTGGCTGATCTCTAGCGTGATTAATATGAGAAGAGGAATTCAAGTCTTATGCTAGCTCTGCTTTCTTGTACATTATCAGTGGCTTGTACCATATGCTGCATCTTGATTTACAAACATATTGCATCATCTCCTACGGTCAGACAGATTGAAAGCACTGTTGCAAAGGAAATGAAAGGAAGAGCTCATTGCCTTTGCCTGCAGGCTTATGACGCGGAGAGAATTGCCAATCCGTTTGAACGAAAAAAGGCAACTGAGAAGTTTCAGGACGACTTGCATTTGTATCTTGAAGATTATCAGGCAGAAGTGGCATTACGAATAAAAGAATACAAAGTTCGCAGTATCTCAGCTTATGGCTATATTAGGCTGATGAAATAAAATAACAAAACTGGTTATAAAGTAATTCTTAAAATCTGAAGATCAAACGACTCAAATGGTGGCCTTTCAAAGCCACCACAACTAGTTAGCCCACTGCTTCTCATAGTGATACACGCCAGCTTTGGCCACCTTTAGATTTGACTGATGCTGCTTGTTAAGAAAATTCTGAATATCTTGCTGAACCTGATGCACAGCATCCAGTAATTGGGCTAAAGCAAACTCCTCGGCATGAAACACAAAGGTTTTACTGGCAGGTTCAAGCCAGCAAAACATGGCTTCATTATCCATCCAGGTGATCACCTGATTAAAACCGGTTAAATGATGCGCTTGATAACGACGCAGTGCAGTATTATCCCGCACTGAATGATCCAGCTCATCTGCATGACGCCATAACGCCTCATTCCGCAGTGGATGGTTTAGATCAGGCAGGTTTATTTCACTGCGCAGTGCCATGGCTCTGTGACACAAATCCAGCCCCAGTTCTCCGCAACACTTGGCGGGCCAGAAAATCCGGGATAATTGATAGCTATGGATCAGAATTAAATGCACGGCATCGTACATATCTTCACAAGCCCGACGCTGACAATCCCAATCTTCAGACCAGTCATGTAATTGTTTGATGGCTCTGTCCAGTTGCTGACCAGCCTCAACGACTAACTCAGCTTGCAGTTCTGCCTGCTTCATGTAGACCAATAATTCTTTGGCATCCATTTCAACACTCCTGTAAGACGAGACAACACCCTGATTCGGGTACTCTGTATTTTCAGTGTAGAAAGCAAAAAGTCCTTTGCAAGCTGATAAAACAGAAGCTAAGTTATAGATTTTCCAGTTATTACCTATTAATGGTCCTCAAATAAATCTAAGCTGCTGAGTTCACGTGATATAGCATCTTTTGGATTTTTCAGATTTTTTTGTATTTATTTTCAACAATCTGCTGTTCTATTCAGCAAAAAAGCATGTCACAAGCCATCGGTAATCAAATAAGGTAGCCGCTCAAAACCGGGCTTTCATCAAATAGTTACATCTGTTTTTTAAACTTTGACGTACAATAACCGCCTTTTTCGTTGCTGCTGAGGAATTTTATGCTGGGCTTTTTTGAACGCTTAACCAACCCTTTCCCTGATAAAGAGCCAACTCAGCCACCTCAAGGCCTGTTTGCATTTTGTTTGCATTACAGTCAAGGCATGGTGTTGCCTCTGATCCTGATGTCTATTACGACAGCCTTACTGGCTGCCCTAGAGGTATCTTTATTCGGTTATATGGGACAATTAGTCGATTGGCTGGTAACGAAGAATCCGGCAACCTTCTGGCAGGAAGAGCGGGATACCTTGATCACTATGGCCATAGTGATGTTGCTGGTGTTGCCTGGTTTGGTATTTTTCCACTCAGCCCTGATCCACCAGACCATATTGGGTAACTACCCTATGTCAATCCGCTGGCTGGCGCATCGCTATTTGCTAAAACAAAGTTTAGGTTTCTACCAGAATGAATTCGCTGGTCGCATCGCCACTAAAGTGATGCAAACGGCTTTGGCTGTACGGGAAACTGCCACCAAACTGCTGGATGTCATGGTGTATGTGGTGGTGTATTTTGGCTCTATGTTGTATCTGATCGCCGATGCAGATTG
This sequence comes from Rheinheimera sp. KL1, assembly GCF_001275035.1. Lineage (NCBI taxonomy): Bacteria > Pseudomonadati > Pseudomonadota > Gammaproteobacteria > Chromatiales > Chromatiaceae > Rheinheimera > Rheinheimera sp. KL1. The sequence goes on along the minus strand of NZ_LAMX01000010.1, from coordinate 73,540 downwards.
GCGTCTCGTGCTGCCGATGATTGCCTGGTTAGTCATTTACACCGGCTTGCAGTTTTATTTTGTGCCACGGCTGAAACAAGTTGCAACAGAACAAGCCGACGCCCGTTCAGAAATGACGGGTCGTATTGTCGACAGCTACACCAATATCAGCACTATTAAACTGTTTTCACACACGGCTCGTGAGTCAGAATACGCCCGCGATAGCATGCAGCTGTTCTTAGTACCTGTGTACAGACAAATGCGACTGGCTACCTGGCTCAATATTTGTGTGCAAGGTCTGAACTATCTGTTGGTGTTCTCTATTGCCACGCTGGCAATATGGCTTTGGTCTGTGAATGCGGTCACCGTAGGCTCTATTGCCATCGCAGTCAGTCTGGCACTGCGTTTAAATGGTATGTCACAGTGGATCATGTGGGAAGTCAGTGCACTGTTTGAAAACATAGGTACTGTGGCTGATGGTATTGCTACCTTGTCTCAGCCTCAGCAAATCATCGACACAGCTGATGCGAAGCCGCTTGAAGTGCCACAAGGTCAGATTGAGTTTAAGCAACTGAACTTTAACTACGGCAAAGCAGCAGGTGAACATGGCCCTGTGATTGATGGTCTGGACTTGTCGATTAAACCCGGTGAAAAAGTAGGTTTAGTCGGCCGTTCTGGTGCTGGTAAATCCACCTTGGTGAACTTACTGCTGCGTTTTTATGATGTCAATTCAGGCAAGATTTTAATAGACGGCCAGGACATCAAAACCGTATCCCAGGAAAGCCTTCGCGCTCACATCGCTATGGTGACCCAAGATACCTCCTTACTACACCGCACTGTGCGGGAAAATATTTTATATGGTCGTCCTGGCGCTACCGAAGCGGAAATGATCGAAGCAGCCTGTCTAGCCGAAGCCGATGCTTTTATTCAGGAGCTTACCGACCCTAAAGGGAACAGTGGCTACGACGCTCAGGTGGGCGAACGTGGAGTCAAGCTTTCTGGTGGTCAACGTCAACGTATTGCAATAGCACGGGTTTTACTGAAAAACGCCCCTATTCTGATTTTGGATGAAGCCACCTCAGCGCTGGACTCCGAAGTAGAATCAGCTATTCAGCAAAGTCTGACCCAGTTGATGATAGGCAAAACGGTTATAGCCATTGCACACCGTTTATCTACCATAGCAGCTATGGACAGGCTGATCGTTCTGGATCAAGGCCGTATTGTGGAGCAAGGCAGTCATCAGGAACTGATCGCCAAAGGCGGTATTTACGCTCAATTATGGGCGCATCAAACCGGCGGCTTTATTGGTGTGGAATAAATAATAAAGGTCAGAGTCTTGGCTCTGACCTGTTGTTTTTAGCTCAAACGCGGGTCGGTTTCAGCCACCATCGGCTGGTTTAAATGCTCATTTCTGAACTGTAATAATACAGGGAAAGGTTTTAAGTCGACTAAATCGCGGAACAATATCCAGTCGATTAAAGTGAACAGACTGATACTCGGATAGTCCCAGTGCCCAAAATGCCCTGCCCTGATTTGTTGCTCAAGTGCCTCTAGTGTCGCCTGAATTCGCTCATGCTGCAGATTAAAAAACAATTTGTCTTCAGTCACGTCAAAACCTGAGCGCTTACAAAGCAGTAATTCAACCAACGAGTCTGTACAGGCATTAATAGTAGTCAGGCCATTTTCCTGATCCCAGCTCAATGGTGTTAATTTCAGTTTCGAAGCCAAATAACGATAAATTACGCCTGAATCAAAAATAACCTGCTCTCCATCCACTAACACAGGCACTTTGCGTGCCGGATTGTGTTGTACCAACACTGAACGGCCTTCAGACTCAAAAATATTAAGCGCTACAAACTGATAAGGTTGCCCTGCCAGTACTAAACGTAAACGACGAACAAAAGGGGAAGCCACTGAACCTAATAACTGCATAACCTACTCCAATTTCAGATCATGACTTTAGTGTACAACCAGAGCCATCGGCTTAGATAGTGCTGATAGTCAGTTAATTTGGGCTCAGAGCAGAAAGCTTTTTCAATTCAAACTGGTACGCAGCCTGAGCAACTTGCGCAATGATAGCTTCATTGGTTCGGGTTGACTCGGCTGAGTCTTTTACAAAAACTGCAACCAGCAACGACCGTCCATCAGGCAACAGAATGATACCTATATCATTAGTGGCCGCAGTTTTTCCGGCTTTGATACCCGAATAACCAGTTTTATGTGCGACCACAGTACCAGCTGGTAACAAGCCTTTTAACCGCTCTGGTCCTGTGGTGGTTTCGACCATCCACTTCCATAGCAAAGCCTGCGAGGATGCAGACAGCTGTGTTTTTTGCTCAAACTTTTTCAGGATCTCTGCGGCCCCCTTCATCGAGGTCCAGTTTTGATACTGCACCTGATCATCCGCGTGCATCTGCGCTTCATTTGCGACCACAGCGGTCTCCTTTATACCCATAGACTGGATATAGTCATGCAAAGCAGCTGGTCCACCAATCAGTTCAAATAACAAATCACAGGCCACGTTATCGCTGTGCGAGACCGAGTATTGCAGCAGTTGCTGCACTGGAACACTAAACTCGTCTCCCTGATACGCTTTCATTATCGGAGCCCAGGCATTCTGTAAAACCTTAGCCCTGTTTACGATAACGGTCTGATTTAAATCCAGCTTTCCCTGATCAACCTGATGCAGTACCAACATAGCTAAATGCAATTTAAATACACTTTGCATTGGGAATTTTTCAAAAGGATTAATCAGTAAAGGTTCCAGATCGTCAGGCCCCCACACTGCAACGCCTACAGTGGCTTTTTTTTCAATGACTATGGATTCAATTTGCTCTTTTAACAGTGGGGATTGCGCTGAGATTTTGAATGGACTAAATGCCACCATCAGTAGCGTCGAAGCAGTAACTACAGCGTTTATAATGACATTCATTGGTCTGTCCTTGTGATAAGTAGAGATGAATTATACAAAAGGCAGCCAACGCTGCCTTTTTTAAGTCTGATAAAGACTGTTATTCGATTTGCCGACGACCTTCACCACCACGCATCTCCCTGCTTTGCGCACGAGGCTGCTCCATCCTGGGTTGCTGTACCCTTGGTTGTTGATAACTACGCTCTACTCTGGGCGACTCAACACGAGGCTGTTGATAGCTGCGTTCGATACGCGGCTGTTCAACACGGGGCTGCTGATAGCTTCGTTCAATTTTAGGTTGCTCAAATCTGGGCTGTTCAATACGAGGCGTCTGGTAACTCCGCTCTGGTCGCACCGTATCCACTCGTGGTTGTTGCACAGGACGCTCAAATTTCGCTTGTTCAGTCCTTTGGGTCTGGTAAGTGCGCTGAGGGCGGATCATTTCTGCTCCTGGTTGCCTTACGATACGGTCTGGCTCGAGTTCCTGACGCTTGTTATTTTTCAGCTCCTGACGCAACAGCTGTTGCCTGTCCTTCAACTCGCGGGAATTTGTCGGCTCCACCTGAGCGCGTGGACCTTCTTCTTTCGCACGACGCATCAGGTCATCGCCTTTTTTATTGCGTTCAAATTGACGGTCTTTTTCTGCAAAGCGCTGCTCTTTCTGAGTATTCACTTTTCGATCCGGAGCATAACCTTTATTTTCGCGGGTCTGGGCGGCCCATTCTCTTTGCTGTTCTCTATTCTGATAACTGCGCTGACCACTGAACTCACGTGTTGGCTGATAACCCGCGTGGTAGCTCACACCACGCCTGTGGTGCGGGTTATGACGCCAATGATGAGAATTCTTATGGTGAATAATCTGATGACTGCGATAGTAGTAAGGTTCGCGCCAATGATGGTGATGATCGATCACCACAATCTGACGACGTGGCCAGTGGAAACTGCTGAAATAAAAACCAGGGGCGATCTGAATACCCACACCCCAGGAAAATCCGCGATGTACGGCATAACCTACTGGGACATGCCAGTAAACGGGTTGATAACTGCGCCACCACCAGGGTCCGTACACGACGTAAGGGTCGTAATAAGGAATATAAACAACTTGCGGAGAGGCAGGTTCAATGATGATAGTTTTTTCTTGCCTGACCACTTTAATATGTTCTTGCTTATCCAGATTACCTGAAGCATAAGCTTTATTACGCAAAGTCTGGATACTGGTCATCACTTGCGCTTCCTGACCTAAAAAGGCGTCGCCTAAGCGCTGAGTCCAGTCAATATCGTCGCTCATACGTTCCAGCAACTGCGGGAAAGGCACCAAAGCTTTTACGCTTGGGTCCCAATCTTCATCTTCAACTTCCTCCAACGCTTCTTCAGCACTGTAGTTGGGTGTTCTTCCACCCACCTGTTGGCTTTAATGATTTCCAGCGGGTAAGTCGAGGCAATCAGCACATGCGACAATACTGTATCCGGGTACAAAGCAATGGGTGCAAGCATAGCGTCCAGCTCAGCCTGACTAAAACTTTGCACAGTGCTACCGGCACTGGCGGTTTGTTGTGCTGCTACTGGGGCAACCAACAAGGCTGGGAATAAAGCCGCTGAAAGCAAAGGTAAGCATTTCATCAGGGCACGCATTGTAAGCTCCTGCCACTTTTGTGGCCGCTAAAACCCGGATCTAAAAGTAAAAGTGTCGCGAGATCCGACGCCACACTCTAAAAATTTCATCGACTGATGGATTTATCACCAGCTTGCATCAGGTTATAGCAAGTATTGTCTGAACAGCTTCTGAATACTGGCTACAGTTTAGGCTTTGACTTTAAAAAGCGCTGAAGGTTTAAAGCCTGTGACTAACGAAGTGCCCGTAATGACTACAGCCACTCCAACAAAAGTATGCCAGCCTAAAACCTCGTTTAAAAACACATGACCCCAAAATACGCCAAAGACTGGAATTAAAAAGGTCACAGTTAATGCCGGCGTTGCCCCCTCGTCCTGAACTAAACGGAAATAGAGCAGATAAGCTACACCTGTACAGAGTACACCCAGAGCCAGAACTGCAGCAGCTACATTCAGACTGATATCCGTTTGCACCGGCATAAACAACATCACAGGAGCCAGCATCAGGGTTGAGGTCCACATACTGCCCTGGGCATTAGTGTAAGGTGCGACCGATTTTGCTAAACGCGTGTAATGAGTAGCGATGCCATAACAAAAAGCAGCGCCTGCCGCACAACACAGGGCCACTAGAGCTCCGGGTTCCAGCACTACAGGGTCAAAACCCACCAATATGGCTACACCACTGATGCCAAGCACTAAGCCTGTTGCAATTCGTAAAGTTAAAGCTTGCCGGAACACCACTATACCTATCAAAGCCCCCCAGATAGGAGCTGTGGCATTGAGTACAGATAAAACTGACGCTGTTAAAGTTTGCGCTGCATAGGCAAATAACAAAAACGGTAAAGCTGAGTTAAAAAAGCCGAGGATAAAAAAATGCTTCCAATTATTTTTTAAATCCAATTGATGCTTTTTCAACAACCAGCCCATCAACCCCAGAAACAACGCCGCAAACAACACCCGGCCCGTCATTAAGGCTGCAGGCCCTAAACTGCCAACAGCAATACGCATAAACAAAAACGATGAGCCCCAGATAGCAGCCAAGCTAAAAAGACGGATAAAACTGGCAGCTTGCATTAAAAACTCCTGTACGCAATCAAATCTGAGGTTGCTGTTTGAATTAGCCTGACAACTCTTTGGATAAATTCTGTTTTTTTAACTAAGTATTCAGTGAATGCGACAGGAATTGCTAAAAAAATGAAAAAATCTAAAAAAGCCGGGTTGCGAAGCTATGCAAATATATTGCATAATTACCCCGCTTCATTTTTGCTTTATTGCTTCAGCCCATACCACTTTTGTATGGGCTTTTTCATTTCTACGGCGATTGGCGCCGTTAACAACGCCACAGCCTCAAATACGAAGCAGTTTTTTAACTCTGATCGTCCTGACTGATACGACTTGCTACCGCACCTGTTTGCTGTTGGTATTTCGCATCCACTCTTTTGTTGTATGGCCGCGCAGCTTCACCTGTCATAGTTTCAAAGTTCAGCGCACCAATTTTCATATTGGGTCTAAGCGCCAGCGGTAAACGACCACTGTTGTAAAATTCCAGTACTATATTGCCAGACCAACCCGGATCGATGCGGTGTGCAGTGACATGCACCATTAACCCCAAACGAGCTAATGACGAACGACCATCCAACCAACCCACTATGTCGGCAGGTAAAGTGACGGATTCCAGTGTAATAGCCAACGCCAATTCACCTGGATGCAGGAAAAAAGCTTCGTCGTCTGTTAAGACAATTTCATCGCTCATCACTGAATTCAGCGCTAAATCCACTTCTTCACGTGGGCCACTTAAATCAATAAAAGGTGCAGCATAAGCACGAAAAGTACGGAATTTATGGCCTAAACGAATATCCACGCTGACACCGCTGATCATATCCGGTGTTGGCCGTGGCGTAATTTGGATCTTGCCTGCTTCGATGTAGGCTTCAATGTCGCGGTCACACAATCTCATGGTTAATCATCCGTAAAAATAATGTCGGGTTGCTGCGCTTGCTGATGTTGGGAGTTCCAATATAAAGCAAAGCTCAGTTGTCGTGCTATAGCCCGGTAAAAACCAGTACCGCTTTCGGCTGAGTTCAGCACGAACGGCGTTCCGGCATCACAAGACTGGCGTATTTGTTTTTGTAAGGGTAACTGCCCCAGCACAGGCACCTGATAACGTTCAGCTAATTCTAAGCCGCCATTGGTACCAAAAATATCGTCGATTTCACCGCAGTGACTGCACTGGTAAAAACTCATATTTTCCACCAGTCCAAGTACAGGAATATTCACGCTGCGGAACATAGAGATGGCTTTTTGTGCATCAGCCAAGGCCACATCCTGCGGTGTTGTGACTATTAAAGCTCCGGTCACCGGCAGTTTTTGCGACATAGTGAGCTGAATATCGCCTGTGCCAGGTGGCATATCGACAATTAAATAATCTAAATCCGGCCACAAAGTTTCATTTAATAGCTGCAGCAACGCCTGACTGGCCATAGGGCCACGCCAGACCGAGGCTTGTTCCGGGTCGACTAAAAAACCGATCGACTGCAGATAAATACCAGCAGCTTGTTTAGGCAATAAATGCTTATCGTCCGGTGACTCCGCTTTGGCATTTTTTAAACCCAACATAGTCGGAATAGAAGGACCATAAATATCCGCATCCAAAAGACCCGTTTTGGCGCCTTCTAAGCCTAACGCCACCGCCAGATTGACCGCAGTGGTGCTTTTACCCACACCACCTTTGCCCGATGCCACCAAAATCACTTGTTTGATAGTGCGGTAGACCGGTTCTGCGGTATTTTCGCTTCGAAGTTCCAATGTCAAACCAGGCTGCACCTGCTGCAGTACAGGTAATAATTCATCAGCCAAAGAGGACCATGGAAACTTCAGCGTTAAGCTAAGGCTATTCTGTTTCGAATTAAAACTGGCCTGCTGGATCAAGCTATCCAGCGGCATAGGAAATTCACTGCTTTGAAATTCAGCCAAAGTTTTGGCTAAGAGTTCTGGCATGCCATCGGCTGAAGATGACTGTTCTGCCGCTTTTTTAAACCATTTAAACCACATCGTCTCACTCAATTTGTGTTGCTGAACGGGTTCAATTCCTGTGAACTGTCTTTTGCGCACACTTTACCAGCTTTTCAGCGTTTTGCTGCTGTTGAACTGGTGCGCTTTAACGCGCGCTATTGTATCATTAAGCCACTTTTTTCAGTGATATATCTATGAGTTATCGATGACACAACGCAAAATTTTGATCACCAGTGCTTTACCTTATGCCAATGGCCCCATTCACTTAGGTCATATGCTGGAATATATTCAGACTGATATCTGGTCCCGTTTCCAAAAAGCCCGTGGTCATCAGTGTTATTACGTCTGCGCCGACGATGCTCATGGCACCCCTATTATGCTCAAAGCTCAGCAACTGGGTATTACCCCAGAGCAGATGATTGCGCAAACCTCGCAAGAACATCAGGCAGACTTTGCTGAATTTTTAATAGGTTTTGATAACTATCACAGCACGCACAGCGAAGAAAACAAGCAGTTTGCCAGCGAGATCTACACCAAACTGGATCAAGGTGGTTATATCAAACGCAAAACCATCAGCCAGTTGTTTGACCCTGAAAAACAAATGTTCCTGCCGGACCGTTTTGTCAAAGGTGACTGCCCTAAATGTGGTGCTTTGGATCAAAACGGCGACAGCTGCGATTCGTGCGGCGCAACCTATAGTCCAACTGAGCTTAAAAATCCACGTTCAGTGGTGTCAGGCGCAACTCCGGTTTTAAAAGACAGCGAACATTATTTCTTCGACCTGCCTGCCTTTGAGCAAATGCTTAAAGACTGGACCCGCAGTGGTTCATTGCAGGACGAAATGGCGAACAAACTGCAGGAATGGTTTACTGAAGGCCTGCAGCAATGGGATATCAGCCGCGACGCACCTTATTTTGGTTTTGAAATTCCAGGCGCACCCGGCAAGTTTTTCTATGTCTGGCTCGACGCGCCGATCGGCTACTTAGCCAGCTTTAAAAACTACTGTGATAAAACCGGCGTCAACTTTGACCAGTTCTGGCAAAAAGACTCAGATGCTGAGATTTACCACTTTATCGGCAAAGACATTATCTATTTCCACAGCTTGTTCTGGCCAGCTATGTTAGATGGCGCAGGTTACCGTAAACCTACGTCTGTCTATGCGCATGGGTTTGTGACTGTGAACGGCGCCAAAATGTCTAAGTCTCGTGGCACCTTTATCAAAGCCCGTACTTATCTGCAGCATTTAAACCCAGAGTATCTGCGTTATTACTTTGCATCTAAGCTGACCAGCAATATCACCGACCTGGATTTAAATCTGGAAGATTTTGCGCAAAAAGTGAATGCAGATTTAGTAGGTAAAGTGGTGAATATCGCCAGTCGCTGCGCCAGCTTTATCAGCAAAAAATTCGATGGCACCTTAACAGCTGAGATTGCCGAACCGGCTTTATTGGCTGAGTTCACAGCCGCAGGCGAAAGCATTGCTGAAAGCTTTGAGAAACGTGAATTTGCCCGCGCTATCCGTGAAATTATGGCGCTGGCTGATAAAGCCAACCAATACATTGATGCCAAAGCGCCTTGGGTACTGGCAAAAAATGAAGCGACCTTAACCGAAGCGCATTTAGTCTGTTCTATGGGGATTAACCTGTTCCGCGTACTGATGCATTACTTAAAACCAGTACTGCCAGCTATGGCCAAAGAAGTGGAACTGTTTTTAAACGACGAATTAAGCTGGTCGACTTATCAGACCGCGTTAACCAATCACAGCATCAACGTATTTAAGCCTCTGATGCAACGTGTCGAAATGACCAAGGTAGAAGCTATGATCGAAGGCTCAAAAGAAAACTTACAGCCTACCGCTGCCGTTGCTGCACCAAAAGCTGCGGAAACAAAAGCAGCTCCTGCGGCTGTATCTTCAGACGCCGCTATTGAGCCTATTGGTGAAACCATTAGCATTGATGACTTTGCTAAGCTGGATTTACGGGTTGCCCGCATTATTAATGCCGAACACGTTGAAGGTGCGGACAAGCTGGTGAAACTGCAACTGGATTTAGGCAATGAGCAACGTCAGGTGTTTGCTGGTATCAAATCCGCGTATCAGCCAGAGCAGTTAATTGGCCGTCTGACGGTGATGGTGGCGAACTTAGCGCCACGTAAAATGCGTTTTGGCATGTCCGAAGGTATGGTGATGGCCGCAGGCCCTGGTGGCAGTGATATTTTCCTGTTAACACCAGATGATGGTGCGACGCCAGGAATGCGCGTGAAATAGATCTACCCGTCGTTCTTGAAGCTGCAGCTTTGTTGACTACGCAACCTCGCCCCAGTCACATAGGTGAACTATGCTCCTGGGGTCTCGATCGCTTGTCGCCTCGCTGCAACTCCAATTACTTAGGGTAGCCGGTTGACTACCCTTTTTAGTGACAAGGAAAAGCATGTCTAACATTCTGCGTTCGTTTTCTTCGTTGTATTTTGCCACTTTATTGATGGTACTCGCCTCTGGGGTACTGACCACCTATTTAGGTTTGCGCCTTGCAGCAGACTCTGCAGCCCAAATCTGGATAGGCGGCATGATGTCGGCTTATTATCTGGGGTTAGTCGCAGGTTCCAAAATAGGTCACCGTTTAATAGCACGGGTCGGTCATATCCGTGCTTTTGTTGCCAGTGCCGGCATTACCACAGCCAGTGCTTTGGGCCATGCCTTAATAGACGATTTAGCCATCTGGCTGGTGCTGCGTCTGATGGTTGGTATGGGCATGATGTGCATGTATATGGTGCTGGAAAGCTGGCTGAACGAGCAGGCAGACAGTAAAAACCGCGGCACCGTCTTTGCCAGTTATATGATTGTCTCGTATTTAGGCTTAGTGCTGGGCCAATTAGCGATTAGCTTAAACCCGGAATTAACCCTAAAACCTCTGCTGATTGTTGCTATGTGTTTTGCGCTTTGTATTGTGCCTTTGGCCTTAACCCGTCGTATTCACCCTGCACCTTTACAACCAGCACCACTTAAAATCAAAATGTTTTGGCAAAAAGTGCCACAATCGCTGACCACCATTGCAATGGCTGGTGTCATAGTTGGCTCTTTTTATGGTCTGGCCCCAGCTTATATCGCCCATAGCGGCGCCAGCACTGAACAAGTAGCGGCTTATATGGCCACTACCGTGATTGCGGGCTTATTAGCGCAGTGGCCTATGGGCCGTTTGTCCGACAAAATTCGTCGCAGCCGTTTAATTCGTATCAATACAGTGCTGCTCGGTGGCGTGGTGCTTTGTATTGCCATTTTGCCTTTAAGTGGCATTTTTGCACTTATCTTCACTTTTGCTTTTGGTATTCTGGCTTTTACTTTGTACCCGTTGGCCACAGCGCTGGCGAATCAGAATGTCGAGCAAGAACATAGAGTGGCTTTATCCGCTACTATTTTGCTGACCTTTGGTATGGGTGCTTGTATAGGACCATTAATTGCCTCAGCCTTTATGCAATTAGTCGGCAACAGCATGTTGTATGGGTTTATGGCGCTTTGTACTTTGGTGCTGTTTTTACGTTTAACTCAGGTTAATTATCAGCAAAAACAACAGGATAAAGAAGTGTCGCAAGATTATGTGATGGCATCCGGCGATTTAGTGTCTTCGCCTTTAGCCGCGGCTTTAGATCCTCGGGTGGACGAACAAATGGTGCAAGAGCAAATGGTGCATCCACATCATCCGGATGCCGACCTGCCTACAGCGGATCAAGAGCTAAGCAGTATGGATGTGGAACCAGAAGCTGCTGTAAACACTGAAACTGTTGAAGCGGTGGATGAAGCAGATAAACACCAAATATCAAATCACAACAAACCGGCTTAAGCCGGTTTGTTGTTTTTAAAGCATGACAGACGAAGAAATCAAAACAGAGTGAGCACCAGTTTTCCTACCACAGCATTCGAAGCCAATAACTGATGCGCCCGCTCCGCTTCAGTCCAGTCGATACTCTGTGCCAGTACAGCTTTTATTTTTCTTTCTGCCAAAGCCATTCCAAACTGCTGATTAAAATCGCTGATTAACGCCGCTTTGTAGCCATCCGTTCGATTTCGAAGTGTGGAGCATAAAAGCTGGCCGCGTTTTTTCAGCATCAAACCTAAATCCAGTTGTGGTGTGATACGGCCACCGAGCATAGAAAGCACGACAATCTGGCCATCCAGTGCCAACAGCTGAATATCTTTGGTTATATAGTCCCCCGCTACAGGATCGATAATTAAATCAAAGCCTTGAGGGCGCACTGCTTTTAATTCAGTAACAAAATCCTGAGTTTTATAATTGACAGCCACATCAGCGCCTAAGGCTAAACAAGCTTTGGCTTTGTCATCTGAACCTACAGTGACAGCAACAAAACAACCCAAAGCTTTACCTAACTGAATAGCTGCAGTACCAACACCACTGGCTCCGGCATGCACCAACAATGCCCCTTGATCCGGTAAACTCCCGACAACACGCATCGCCTGAAATGCAGTTAAAAACACCTCCGCACAAGCTGCCGCTTCGCTCATGCCTAAAGACGCAGGTTTTTTGATTAAATGCTCAGCTGGCAACGCCACATACTGCGCGTAACCACCACCCGGTACTAAACCAAACACAGCCTCGCCAAGCCATTCTGATGACACATCTGCAGCCACAGCCACTACAGTGCCAGCGACCTCTAAACCTAATATATCCGACTCCCCTGCTGGTGGCGGATAAAGTCCGGAGCGCTGCAATAAGTCTGCTCTATTAACGCCGGCAGCTGCGACTTTCAGCAACACCTGCCCGGCTTTTAACGCTGGGACAGCCATTGTGGTTTGCTGCAACTGGCTTTGATTACCTGGGTTAATCACCTCAATAGCAATCATCTGATTGGGTACAACATAGTTTTGCGTCACGTTAGCCGATCCTTTTCTTTGTTTTGCACTAGTTTTGCTTTAGCTTTTGCGCGCTCTTCACTAAAATAGCGCCCCTTGCCCATCTACAGAGTTGACCTATGTCTCACAGTATCATTTTACAACCCGAACGTGAAAAATCCTTAAGACGCCGCCACCCTTGGGTATTTTCTAAAGCGGTGCTGCAGGTCAAAGGCAAACCAGTGTCGGGCGAAACTGTAGACGTACTGACCCACGATGGCAAATGGTTGTGTCGTGGTGCTTATTCTGCCGACTCGCAAATTCGGGTACGCGCCTGGACCTTCAACGAAAAAGAACAGATTGATCAGGCCTTTTTCACCCGCCGTATTCAGCGTGCCTGGTCTGTGCGCCAGGATATGTACGATTTAAACCACACTAATGGTTTACGTGTTGTGGCGGCTGAATCTGATGGTTTACCAGGTGTCACTATCGATTTATATGCCGATGTGCTGGTGTGTCAGCTGTTGTCTGCCGGCGCCGATGCCAACCGCGAGTTGATTGTCGAAGCCTTAAAGCAAATCTTCCCTGACTACAGCATTTACGAGCGTTCAGATGTGGATGTACGTAAAAAAGAAGGCTTAAAACCTGTCACTGGCTGGTTGCATTTGCCACGGGATAGCGGCGAAGTGGTGATTTTAGAAAATGGCATGAAAATTCTGGTCGATGTGATCAACGGCCACAAAACAGGTTTTTATCTGGATCAACGTGATTCACGTGCTGCTGCAGGTCGCTTAGCCAAAGGTAAAACCGTACTGAACTGCTTTAGCTACACCGGCACTTTTGCGCTGTCCTGTTTACAAGGTGGTGCTGAACATGTCACCAACGTCGATATGTCGGATTTAGCCTTAAAAACCGCAGAACGCAATTTAGCCTTAAATAACATTGAACTGGACAAGTCCAACAACGTCAAACAGGACGTATTTAAGTTGCTGCGCGAATACAAAGAGCAAGGCAAGTTGTTTGACATGGTGATTTTAGACCCACCAAAATTTGCCGACAGCAAAGCCCAGTTGATGCAAGCCGCCCGCGGGTACAAAGATATCAATCGTGTCGCTATGCAGTTGGTCAAACCAGGTGGTTTATTACTGACCTTCAGCTGCTCTGGCTTAATGGAAGACATGCTGTTTCAGAAAATAGTGGCCGACGCTGCACTGGATGCGAACAAAGATTGCTTGTTTATCGAAAAACTCAGTCAGTCCAGCGACCACCCTATTGCCAGCTTCTACCCTGAAGGTCATTATCTGAAAGGTTTAGTTTGTAAGGTATTCTAAGCAGAGGTTATTACCTTTGCCCATCCACTAAGGAGTGTTCGATGACGATGAAAAAATTAGCTTTAGTAGTGGCCGCAGCCTTAAGTTTTTCTGCCGCCGCCGACTGGTCTGTCAACAGTGCGCAATCCAGCCTGAACTTTGTTTCTGTGAAAAATGATGTTGTGGCCGAAACCCATAGCTTTAAAGACTTAACCGGCAGCTTAACTGAAGCAGGCGAATTTGCAGTGACTATTCCTGCAATGAGTATCGACACTATCATTCCAATTCGTAACGAACGTATTCTGGAACATGTATTAGCAGCCAAACAATACGGCACGATCAACGCCAAAGGCAAAGTCGACAGCAAAGTTCTGGCTGGTTTAAAAACCGGTGACAGCCTTGTTGTGGATCAAGCCTTAGATTTGACCTTACTGACTAAAACCCAAAGCCTGACGGCCAAAGTAAAAGTGACCAAAGTGTCAGACAGCCAATTAGTAGTCACGACCATTGCGCCAATTATGCTGGACGTGACTAAATTCGACTTAGGCGCAGGCGTAGAAAAACTACGTGAACTGGCTGGCCTGAAAGCCATCAGCCCAATGGTACCCACCACTTTTAGCTTGGTGCTGACGAAGTAGGTTTTTGGATTAGTTTGATTTGTAAAACAGCCACCTTTTTGGTGGCTGTTTTGTTTCCTCAGATTTAATTAAATATGGAGAACGAATTGAGGCATCAGTACTTATGGATTCCTAATCTGTGAATTCATAGTACTGTTGAACATCATGTTGCCCCTTCATCTCTTTTGAGTAAGGAAACAAATTCGCTCTTTACAGATGCTAATTCTGCAATTTTTTCTTTATTCCAATAATCATTTGACTCGCATCTAGATTCGATAACACTATCGTTTATCGAAATTGAGAACTCGTCAATTCTAAGCAAATATCCCCAATACACGGGTTTAGGTATAAAAGCTGAAGGTTCAAAATGTAAGACTGACAACTTTAGGTCAAGCTTTGCATTTATCATGTCTCGACCAACCACCGAACGTATTAGCGATTTCTGTTCAGATGTCAGATCAATGTGGATTGATGGAGTTCGTTCTTCAAAAATTTGTTCTAGCCATGAACGGTCTTTATAAGCCAGATACTTAGACGGATGCTGATCAAATACCATTAGTGCATACCTGCCATTTTGTCTGATATAACCCGGTAACTCTTCCGGCAGAATACATAATCTAATTAAATCTTTAATTATCCTGCCTACATTTTGTGTGGTGGGGCTCGAACTACCTTTAGAAAAAAAACTCTTGGCCTCAAGCCATTGCATCTCTTTAAAACCATATTGTGTAAGACGGGCAAGCCCAGGTAGGCTGCCTCTAGAGTCGAAAAACAAATCTGCTCTAAATACAGACCCCGTTCTACTCTGGTTGGGATATGGCTTTTCGACGGTAATATGGTTGTAGGCAAATGGTACCGATCTAGAATTAAGCTCCATTTGTAAACCAGTAGCAAGATAATTGACGACCATCGCTTCGACATTACCTCCATGTGTATAGCTCGACAGCATTAACTCAGGAAGCTTAAGAAATGCACTTTCAATTAACATACCACGACACCAAACCTTAACGGGCAGATTTTTATTTTTGCCATATAAACATCAATTTTAGTACTTAAAATACAGCGTTCAAAGCTAACCGTAAAGAATGTAAAACTAACTATGACTCCCAATCCCTTAGCCGCAAGCCGTTCAAAAATGGGTGGCCAAGGTTTTAAGACGAGGAGTGTCTGAGCGAGGAGCGGTAGCGACGAACGAGTTGCCGAGTCGCCTTGGACGCACTTTTTTGAGCGGGCTTTCGCAGCGGCCAGGGTCGCCTTTTCTTTGCGCCACTTTCTTTTGGCGACGCAAAGAAAGTAGCTCGCCAACGGCGAAAGCGTTTAAATAACAAAGTATCAAACCAACACAAATCCTAATATTTTCCACAACCAGCCTTGAAGTCCTTACTACGCTGTATTGCTAACTAGCAGCTCGCTCATTTGCAGCCTTGACACAATTTCTGCCTGCGGCTTTGGCCTGATACAAGGCTTTATCTGCGGCTATCAACAAACTTTGCGCCGTATCCTCATTATGCTGCAAGCTCGCCAAACCTATACTGGCGGTTACACTCAAAACCTGCCCTTGATGCTCAAACCGGGCGTCCTGAATATGAAGGCGTAGTTGCTCTGCAACCTTAAAGCCGCCCTCTGTATTGGTATAAGGTAAAACTACCACAAACTCTTCACCACCAAAACGGGCGATAAAATCGGCGGGCCTGTGCAGGGCCTGCTCCAACTGTTTTGCCACCTCAATCAAACATTGATCGCCTGTTACATGGCCGTAGCGGTCATTAAAGGCTTTAAAGTGGTCAATATCCAACACCAGTAGACATAAAGGCTCGTTATATCTTTTGGCATGGTCGATATTTACAGCCAGCTGCGATTCCAGATAACGACGGTTAAAAAGACCAGTTAAGGTATCCCGGACACTTTGCTGATAGAGTTGTTCATTTGCTCTTTGTGTACTGATATAAAGCCTGTTGACTTCCCATAGCAAAGCGCCAAGCAACACCATTGAGGATACACAACTGCTGATCCTTGCCGCATACCATCCCAGGCTAAAACGAGCGCCGGCAAATAAGGTTAAGGTGACATCAATTAAGCTAGCCAGTAGCGCAACACTTAACCAGATATAAAGCACATTATTAAGGCGGGCGCGCATCAACATGACACACAAAGCTAATGCATTCATTCCCCAGACCAGCAACGCATAAGGACTGTGGAGCAACTGCTGATAACTATTACTTGCGATCAGTGCAGGTAATAAATGACTGCCCCAGGTGGCAAATAAGGCCAGACTCAGGCTCAGACATAATGGAGCCAGGACAAAAGCAAACAACCAGAATTTCAGGTCGGTATAATTCACCTGCTCCGTTTTGATAAAACGCTCTGCAAAGCAGGCGAGCAACATCAGAGCGGGAAATAACCCGTGCCAAAACACCCAAATCCAGACCGCACTTTGTGGGCCTGCATTCAACAAGCCTGTTGGTGTAAAAACACCAGGAAACACCAACAGCTGAACTATCACCAAAGGAATTAACGACAAATAGGCGGCTGCGACAAATCCGGGGAATACGTTTCTGCGTGTGGCAAACTGCGACAATAATAAATAAGCCGTAATACCTTCGAGTAATATGACTGCTGTGCCATAAGCAGGTAAAAAAGGCGCTATAGCCGGCAAGGTAAAGCTAAGAAAAGGAAATACAGTGGCTGCTACCAGCACCAAAAGTGTCGAAACTAGATAAGCAGCACGTCGATGGGCTTGTTGCGATATAACGGGAGCAATGTCTGACACAACAAGCTACAACCTTAAAAGAGATGTGTTGGCATGGACTATAAAAAAATAAACTGCTGTTTACCAGAACATTTTCTTTTTAATTCAGCTCGATAATCTGCACACCCAACTGATAACAATCCTCCTGCTCCTGCGCGCAGCGCATCACCTTCGCATGAGCAGATAAAGGCGGAATACTTGGGTTGGAGCTCTCCATTTTGATGTAAAGCATAATGCCCATTTCAAGAGGTTCATCGATCTCAAGCGACATACCTGTTGCACTTAAATCACGGCAAATAGCGTTGATCACACGGCCCGATTGAGGATCATTGATCATCAATTCCACCTGAGCATTCACCATCATACGGTAGTAGTTACGTTTATCACTGTGGCCTAACATAAGCTGTATTACTGCCTTTATTGGGGTAGGCTTCTTTTATAGATCCGCAATAAGCCGCTGTAAAGCCTTATTTGTGTGAATGACTACAGAGTAAATCATCAACCAGCATCTGAATATGGCGGGCGCTGATAGGTTTGCTGACAAAAGCGTCAGCTCCTGCATCCAGCGCTATAACTTCATCGCGTGGCGTGTCCAGACCTGACATCATCAGAATAGGAATATGGCCTGTTTCAGGAGTGTTTTTTAACAGGCGGCAGGTGTCCAAACCATCCAAACCTGGCATACAGATATCCATCATCACCAGATCAGGTTGCTGTTGCAGCACCAGTTGCAAGGCCTCTACACCGCTTTTGGCATAAGACAATTGATAAAAAGGTGATAAAGCCAGCTCCAGCAGACGGTACATAAAATCTTCGTCGTCTACTATCATGACTTTTTTTTGCTTCAATTCCATTGTCTGCATCCTTGAGATCTCCATGCAAACGCATCTGTGCGTTTAACCTAAGTGTATGGCGTGTTTAACAATTTGCCAAAAAAACAGACAAAAAATTTACTTTAATTCACTTACCGCCAGTAAAATGCGTTTTACCGAGACCGGATAAGGCGTTCCCAAAGTTTGAGCGTATAAGGACACCTTAAGTTCCTCCAGCATCCAGCGGATAGCCAGTACAGGCTCCGGAACAGCGCGGCCCGCATATTTACCCAACAAGCTCTGATACGCCTCTTCTGCTTTTTGGTATTCGTGTGACATCAAACGATCACGGTTTGGATCCACAGGCAGTTTTTCCTGACGTTTTTGCAGTGCCTGTAAATAACGCAAAATCGCATCCAAACGCACTGCACCATGTGTGCTGACAAAGCCCTTAAACAGCAAAGAATCGAGATGTTGCTTGATTTCCCCCTGCCCCTGCACATGCTTTAACTCAACTTTACCTTTGAGCTTTTTCTGAATTTCATGACCCAGGGTTAAAATCTGTTCTACTTTCAGTGCAATACGTAAAACAGTTTCCCCTAGTTCAGCGCGGATCTTCTCTTTGACAGCGGTAAAATCCGCTTCGGTTTCAGGCCAGGGCTGTTCACTGATCAGCTGATCAACACCAGCAGCAATACAGTCGTCTATCAGCTCCAGCACTTTGCCAAACGGATTAAAGTACAACCCAAGCTTGGCCTTGTTTGGCAAGGATTCCTGCAGGTATTTAACAGGTGATGGCACATTCAAAAGCACCAATCGGCGCAGGCCCAGTTTGCTCTGCTCTGCCGCTTGTTCGGCGTTATCCAATAATTTAATAGCTACCGAATCTTTATTATCCACCAAAGCCGGATAAGCCTTGATTTGATAACCGGCCTGCATTTTGATGTACTCACGTGGTAACTGGCCAAAAGACCACTGCGTCAATTGCTCCTGCTCTATACCCTGCTCCGCCACCTGGCTTAAACTTTGTTGTACTTTGCCTTGCAGCTCTTGTTTTAACAGCGCCAAAGAGCGGCCCTGTTTTAAGGTGTTGCCTTTGTCGTCTACCACCTTAAAGTTAAATTTCAGATGGGTATCAATGCCGGATAAATCCCAGGCATCGTCTGGAATAGTCACACCGGACATCCGCTTTAATCTGTTGCTGACCACATCCAGCAAAGGCCCATCTTCGGGTTTAATGCTTTGCATTAGGGCATCAGCGTAATTGGGCGCTGGCACAAAGTTGCGTCTGTATTGTTTGGGCAAGCATTTTATCAGCGCCACTAATAAATCATGACGCAAGCCTGGAATGAGCCAGTCAAAGCCCTGCTCTTCCAGCTGATTCAGTAAAGACAAAGGCACCACTAAACTGACCCCATCATCCGGCGCGCCCGGTGAAAAATGATAATCCAGCGGCAAAGTTAAATTGCCCTGACGCCAGAACTCTGGGAATTTATCCGCCGTGACTTCAGAGGCATCGCGCTTATACAGCTGTTCCAGATCCAAATTTAACAACTTTGCGTCTTTGGCTTTAGCCTCTTTCCACCACTTGGCAAAATCGACTCTGTTGTTGGCCCAAACCGGGATTTTTTCAGCGTAAAAATCAGCCAGCGTTTCTTCATCGACCAGAATATCGCGCCGTCTGGCTTTTTCTTCCAGCTCAGTGACCTGCTCTATCAGCTTTTGGTTATGAGCTAAAAAGCTTTCATTCAGGCCTAAGTCTTGTTCGACCAGGGCACTACGGATAAAGATTTTATGGCAGGTGGCTGGGTCTATTTTGCTGTACAGCACTGGGCGTTTACCCACAATGATCAGGCCATACAAAGACACCTGCTCATAGGCCACCACAGCACCTTTTTTCTTCTCCCAATGTGGCTCGCTGTAACTGCGGCTAACCAGGTGCATAGCAGCAGGTTCTATCCATTCAGGCTCAATCTTGGCCACAGCACGGGCGTAGAGCTTGGAGGTTTCTACCAGTTCAGCGGCCATTACCCATTTAGGTTTACGTTTAAATAAGCTGCTGCCTGGGAAGACAAAAAAGCGGCTTTGGCGTGGGCCCATATAATCGGCGTCGCTGTCGCGGCTACCAATTTGGCCTAATAAACCTGTGAGTAAAGCGCTATGGATTTGCTCATAAGACGCCACCTGCGAATTCAGGCTCCACTGCTGCTCAGTGCAAATCTGACTCAACTGACCATATAAATCCTGCCATTCGCGCACGCGAAGGTAGTTCAAAAGCTCCTGTTTGCATAAGCGGCGGAACTGGTTATTGGTCAGCTCGTCCTGCTTCTCTTGCAAGTACGCCCAAAGCTTTAACCAGGCGCTAAAATCTGAATCCGGATCAGCAAAACGACCATGTAACTCATCGGCTTTTTGCTGTTTATCCAAAGGTCGCTCACGAGGGTCCTGAATCGACAAGGCCGAGACAATCACCAACACTTCCTGTAAACAGCTGTATTTTGTCGCAGCAAACACCATACGAGCTAAACGTGGGTCGACTGGTAAACGGCTGATTTGACGGCCTAAGTCTGTCATCTGCAAACTATGACTGTTGGACTGAGGTTTAACTGCGCCCAGCTCTTCCAGCAGCTTAATACCGTCGTTAATAAAACGACTGTCTGGCCGCTCTAAAAACGGGAAGGCCTGAATATCGCCTAAACCTAAGGCCAGCATTTGCAAAATAACCGAGGCTAAGTTGGTGCGCAGAATTTCCGGGTCGGTAAATTCGGGTCTGCTGTTAAAATCCTCTTCGCTGTACAAGCGGATACAGATACCAGCTACAACACGGCCACAACGGCCTTTACGCTGATTGGCGCTAGCCTGACTGATAGCTTCAATCGGCAGCTGTTGTACTTTTGAGCGGTAGCTGTAACGCGATATTCGCACTGTACCGGGGTCAATCACATACCGAATACCAGGCACTGTTAAGGAGGTTTCTGCCACGTTGGTAGAGAGTACGATACGACGCCCTACGCCGGTTTGGAAAATTCGGTTTTGCTCGGCCGCACTTAAACGAGCATACAAAGGTAAAATTTCAGTATGAGGCAGTTTAAGTTTTTCCAGCGCATCTGCTGTGTCGCGAATTTCTCGCTCACCGTTTAAGAAAATCAGAATATCGCCAGGTGGTTCGCGATACAGCTCTTCGACAGCATCAAAAATTGACTGCAGCTGATCGGCGTCTTTATCGTCGTTTTCTGCCAGTGGCATGTAGCGGGTTTCCACCGGAAAGGTGCGGCCTGAGACTTCGATAATAGGCGCATCAAAAAAGTGTTTAGAAAAACGCTCCGGGTCGATGGTGGCCGAGGTAATAATGACTTTTAAATCAGGGCGGCGCGGCAACAGCTGCTTTAAGTAACCCAATAAAAAGTCGATATTTAAACTGCGCTCGTGTGCTTCATCGATGATCAACGTGTCGTATTGATTTAAAAATCTGTCCTGCTGAATTTCAGCCAGCAACACACCGTCCGTCATCAGTTTAACTAAAGTGGTGGGTGCTGTGTGATCGCCAAAACGGATTTTATAACCCACCTGCTGACCTACAGGGCATTTCAGCTCTTCAGCTAAACGTGCAGAAACACTGCGCGCAGCTAAACGCCGTGGCTGGGTATGGCCAATCATACCGGCGACACCACGACCTAACTCTAAACAGATTTTTGGAATTTGGGTGGTTTTACCCGAGCCGGTTTCACCGGCAATAATCACCACCTGATGTTTGGCAATGGCGGCTTTAATATCGTCTTTTTTACCGACCACAGGCAGCTCAGCCGGGTAGTCAATAGCGGGAACTGCGGCCTGGCGCTGAGCCCGTAGCTGCATAGAGGCGGTGATTTTTGCCGACAATTGCTGCATTAACTGCTGCTGTTTGCTCTCATCCTGCTGCTTTTTAATGTTCTGTAATGACTGGCGAAACCTGTGCTGATCTTTGGATAAAGAATTAGGTATGGCTTTGGTCAGCGCGGCAACAGAAATTTCAGCGTCCGTATTAAGGTGATTGCTAGCAACAGCAGGTTTAGCAGTAGAGTCGGTCAACACAAGGCCCTCAATAAATAGGGGCGACATGCTACCAAGTTCAGGGGCTTTAGATCCAGTAAAAGCACCGCTTAAAACAGTGCATTTACTGGAAATACGTCAACTAACGGCTTTGTAATGAGAGTGTAATTCCAAGTCTATGGCGCGAAGTACATCAGTTCTGCTAATCACGCCAAGCAGATGACCATCGTCATCCACCACCGGATACACCTTAGGCTTGGCCTGCAGCATGGTTTGGGCTAAATCCACTATGCCGTGGTATGACTTTACCGTTAGCACCTCAGTGCGCATCACATCTTTCACTGAAGCAGATTGCTGCAAGTGGTAAGTGCCGGATAGCATTCTGGACAGACAATCCTGCTCAGACACAAAACCAATCACCTTCTTCTCTTTATTGATCACAGGCCCGCCGAGTTGCTCAGCGAGGATCAGTTTATTCACTGCTTCCTCGACTGACATTTCTTCGGTAAAAGTCACGGGGTGACGATTCATATGATCGGATATTTTTAATAAGTCCATAAGCCCCTCAAAAGTGTCGTATTTTCACAACACCTTAAGCGTAGACCAGAGCGGCCTATTTGGCCGGACTCTCTTTAAAAATTTCAGTCACAGCAGCTTCACCTTCGGATCTTTTTGCTCTGTACATACCTTCGGTATTAAAGCTCCAGCTGACTTTGCCTTTGTGATCAATCAGGATCACGCCACCAGTGCCACCGACTTTGGCCAATTCGTGCTGAATCACCTGATCGGCCGCTTTATCAGCACTGATGCCCTGATATTTCACCCTGGCGCAGATATCTGAAGCAACCCGGTAACGGATAAAAAACTCACCATGACCTGTCGCAGACACAGCGCAGCTGGCATTATCTGCAAAGTTACCAGCGCCAATAATAGGCGCATCACCAATACGACCATAACGCTTGGCGGTCATACCGCCCGTTGAGGTGGCTGCAGTTAATAAACCACTGCTATCTATCGCCACAGCGCCGACAGTACCCATATTCCACTCTGGTTGCCATGGTGCTTCTAAACGATAATTTTTTGCCTGATGTGGCACTTTTTGCATACTTTGTTTGGCTTTTTTTAAGGCGTCATAGCGAAAACTGGTATCGAAATAACTGTTCTCCACCAACTGCAGCCCCTGCTCTTTGGCAAATTGCTCAGCACCAGCACCTGATAGCATCACATGCTCAGATTTCTCCATCACAGCGCGGGCCAGCAACACCGGGTTTTTCACATGCTTTAAACCTGAAGCTGCACCAGCCATCAGGTTATCTCCGCGCATAATAGAGGCATCCAGTTCATGGCCCTCATCATAGGTATAAACGGCGCCTTTCCCTGCGTTAAACAACGGAGAGTCTTCCATAATCAGCACTGCGGCTGTCACTGCATCCACACTGCTGCCGCCTTTTTCCAACACCGCATAGCCGGTATCCACCGCATGTTTTAATGTGGCGTGGTAAGCCTGCTCCTGCGCTTCGGTCATTTGGCTTTTATTGATGGTTCCGGCACCACCGTGTATAACGATAGCCAGAGGTTGTTTGGCAAAAGCCAAAGCGGAAAAGCAGCTTAACGCGATAAAAGACATGGTGCGGCGCATAATAAATACCCTGATTATTGTAATAGTTACATCAGGTTGTACCGCGAACTCTATTCAGGACGCAAGTTGTGCTGCGTTAATTCGTTAAGAAGGAGGGATTAATCTTCGGCCCCTACCGAAGCGCCAGCACTGCAGTTGCCCGCTCGCTTAAAACCAGCATTCAGCGCCTGCTGTTCCGATTCAAACCATTGCTGGTTACGCTCTGACACCTGGTTAAAACCACTGCAATGACTTAAGTGGTACAACTTACTGCGTTTATTGCCTAATACTTGCCCTGAGACCAGAGCGGCAGTGAGTGCTGTTTCTTTTGCTTTGGTTAAACCAAAGCCCGATGCCTTGTAATTAAGCTGCCAGACCTTCTTTCCTGTGACAAAGTCATTGGCATGCCCCATTTGCTGTGCAATACGTTGCTGTAATTTACGCTCAGTCTCATCAACAGGATCTTGCTGATGCCAGGCCATAAATAGCTGCTGCTGAGCCTTGGCCAGAGGGATCTGATATTTATCCGCCATATAAAAATGAATACGGGCTATATCCCCCCGAATTTCAGCTCGAGGCTCCACCAGACGACTTTTAAAATCGACTTTTACTTCACAAGAGCCATACTGCGGCGCCTGCGCTGGCAAGATGGCAAAACGGTAATGCGCTCTGTCGCCATTCACTTCGCCTATAGCGGGTTTGAGGTTAAATAAATCGGCTTCCATCTGTTTAAACAAGGCGTCTGTTTTACCGCATTGCTCGCGCCCTCCCTGCTTCCAACAGGCCAGTGGTGAGCCAAATTGTTGAGCTGGCATCACATGCTCCCATTCAATCCTGTTAGCGCGAGGACCATTTTTACGGATCTGATAGCCACAAGCTTTTAAGTCAGGAATACCTTTGCCTGACTGCCAGCGAATAGCGCAACCACAATAAAATTCTTGCTTTTCAGGGGCGTAAATACGGCTGGCGATAGTTTTTGCAGAGTCAAAATTAGCAGGTGCGGCGTTGGCAACTACAGATAAAGCAAAGAATACAGCACAAAACATAAATTTAAACAAAGCGATACAACCTTAAACTGCCTGCGAAACAGCTTTATTATGCCATAAGCCTGAGCTCTGCGAATCAGGCATTTACTCAAGGGTAAAAGCGTTAACCTTGCTGGAACAACACCGGATAAATGCAACCTGGAATCTATACAAAATAATGAGTTAAACAGAACTTTTCTGGATTATCAGCCTTTCGCTGCATCCTTATGCCAAATCATTCATTACCAATGGTTAACAATAAAAAACATTTTTATCAAAGTTAATTTGACTATTTAGTGTGCAGAATGTAGTTTCATCGCTATAAATCAGCAGTTAAACGCAGAAAAAGAGTTAATCCGCTATGGACCAGTCATTTTTTCGTTGCAAAAAAGTCTTGGTCATTGATGACTGTGCGCCTGTCCGGGCCACCGTAAAAGGAATGTTACAACAAATGGGGTTTGAGGCTATTCACGTAGCCAAAGACGCGGGCGAAGCTATGCAAAAATGCATCGATATGCCCTTCGATTTTATCTTATGTGACTTCAATCTCGGTGACTGTAAAGATGGTTATCAGTTATTTGAAGCGTTGAAAAAGCAGCAACTGTTGGCTCCGCTTTGCTGCTTTATTGTCATAAGCGCCGAAGCACAAAGCCAAATCGTACACGGTGTCATTGAGCTGCAGCCTGACGATTACCTGCTCAAACCTTTTACCGCACCTGCACTGGAAGAACGTATCTGCAGAGCCATCCGGCACCGCATAGAACTTCGCAAAGTTTTTTTCCGCCTGTTTGAACAGGACTATGCAGAAGCATGCCGGGAATGTGATCTGGTGATCCGTACTAAACAGGACTATGCGCTGCAAGCTATGCGTCTTAAAGGCGAACTCTTGCTGAAATTGGGGCAATACGACAAGGCCCAAACCTTTTACCAAAAAGTACTACAACAAAAATCCTATAGTTGGGCGCGGTTAGGCCATGCCTTAAGTTGCTTTTATCTGGAACTTTGGGAAGATACCGAACTTGAGCTGGTAGATCTGACGCAATTTGGCGATACCAAAGTGGAAGCTCTGGATTGGTTATCTCGTTTATATGTGCGCCACGGTCGGTATCAACTGGCCTTTGACACCCTCAGTAAGGCTGCCACCTTGTCGCCCAAAAATATCAGTCGGCAAAAAACACTGAGTAATCTATGTGTCATATTAGGCCACACCGATCTGGCAGCCCGTATTGCCGGAAAAATAGTTCAGGGAGCCCGTCATTCCATTGACGATACCGCAGATAACTATCTGAACCACGCCCGAGCTTTAGTTGATCAGGCTAAAAGCGCTAACGTGCTGGAAAAAGCTGTGATAGTCCAAAACGCCGCTAAACTGCTGGATGCTCTGCATAAACGTTTTAATGTCGAGGCGCTGAAACGTGAAACTGTGATTTTACGCAGCCGGATGCACAGCTGCCGTGGTGCGATTAAAGAAGGTCGTGAACTGATACAGCAAATCCAGGAGCTCTCTCTGGATGATTTAAGCATCGACAGTTGTATGGACGCTGCCAAAGCCTATTTTGAACTGGGCGATTTGTACTCCAGTCAGCTTTGTATCGACAAGTTACGAACCATGTTATATGACGATGACTTCCTGACTGAAACTCAACGTATTATGCTGCAGCTGGAACAAGACCAACACGAAAGCTTAAAACAGCAAATCAAACAAATGAATACACAAGCCACAGACGCTTATCTGATGGGGCAATATGGCCGTGCTGTGTCGCTTTTTTGCGAAACCTTCGACTATATGCCCACCAATCCGGTGATAGCACTCAACTTGCTGCAAGCCATGAGTAAAAGTGCAGGTTTAACAGGCGAAACCATCAACTATGCCCGCAACGCTGCTCGTGTACTACGGCAAAACAAGCTGGAAAAAAGCGAACAAGAACGCTTTGAAAAGTATGTTGTGACTTTAAAGAAAACCCAGCCGGGATTAGCTCAGGTTCAGCTTTAACCCAAAACAATATAATCAGACTGATGCACTGTTTCTTTGTGCTGGCCTTGAGTCAAACGCACATAACGTCCACCGACTTGATCAATAGCGATGCAGTCATCGACATCCAGTACCGCATCAGTATGGGGTTTATCCCAGCTTTTCGGCAAATAGGTTTTGCCCTTTTGCTTAGCTTGTACTTTATCTTTTGCTGTTACCAGTAGGTAATGATGATCTTCACCAAAAGCGCCAGGGGTATAACCACCTAAGTTGATGAAAAATAATCGCAGCTCATCTGCTGCAGGCGCCTGCTCGGAAAACCGCAGCTGATAACCCTCAACACCGTCGACTTGCATCCAGGAATCAATATGCATACCAGCCAGAGTGCCAAACCACTGCTGACGTAACTCTTGGTAGCAATCTTCAATACTGTTGCCGGTAACAAAGACCACATCGTGCACTTCAATTTTCGCTTTTGGGTGTTTCCCCCCCAGCATCACAACAAATAGCATGACAATGTCCTGTTAATCCCGGCCGTTGTAAATCCGGCCACCAGAGTTTTTGTAATAATCCAGCACAGCTTTGGCGTCCGCACGCTTGAACTGACGCACCACTTCCATACCGGCTTTTTCTAAATACTGATAAGACTGCTCAAACACCGGGCCTTCGTCAAAACCGATAGCACGTGCATCTTCAGCGGCACCAGCACAGACCATACGGTTGACGCCACTCCAAAGCACAGCGCCCATACACATGGCACAAGGCTCACAGGAGGTAAATAGCTCACGGCCAATGTCTGTTGCCAAAGTAAAAGTACCCAAGGCTTTTTCGGCCATCATAATAGCCACAGTTTCACCATGTAAGGTGGAATTGGTTAAAGGCACCACACGGTTGACCCCTATCCCTAACAGCTGGCCTGACGAGCGATCAAAAATAGCAGTACCAAAAGGGCCGCCCGTACCACGTTCAACGTTTTGTTTTGACAATTCAATAGCTAAGGCCATTTTCTCATCGTCCGTTACGTAGGTTTTCTGCCAGTCGACAAAAGATGCCACCCAGTCAGGTAATTCCACAGTGACAGCACTGCCCGGCTGATGAATAAAACCAATACGCTCTTTCATGATTTGTCCTGTCGCTTATAGCAAAAAATTGGGCCGACTTTTTACCTTTATATCAGTTGAGCTACAAGTAAAAAATCGCAGAATGCTAAATTTATGTGACAAAGACTGCTGTCCTTATCAATTCTGAAGAAACAGGCAAGGACACTCAAGTTTTGTTCTACCACCAAAGAGAGCCCAGCTGCCAAGCTAAATTCATGGCGAACTCTCGCTTAGCACAGCAATACACAGGAGCAACATGATGTCTGATCTCAATCTACATTCAACAGCAACAACAAAAGAAAAAGTCTGGTTTATCACAGGTGCAAACCGGGGCATAGGCGCTGAAATTGCCAAAGCGGCGCTCTCTGCCGGAGATTCTGTCGTAGTCACAGGCCGCAATCTGCAGCAACTCAGAGAAAAGTTTGGTGATTCAGACAAAGCTTTGGCTTTAGCTCTGGATGTCACAGACATCGCTCAGGCTCTGGAAGCAGTAGAAGCGACTCTCAACCATTTTGGCCGTATTGATGTACTGGTCAATAACGCAGGTTACGGCCAATTAGGTGTATTCGAGGAAATTCCACAAGCCGACGTAGAGCGTCAGTTTGCCACTAATGTATTTGGTCTGATGAATGTCACCCGCGCTGTATTACCCCTGATGCGGGCGCAGCGCAGTGGCCGTATCTTCAACCTGTCCTCTATTGGCGGCGCTTTAGGTTTTGATGCGGCTTCTGTCTATTGCGCCACTAAGTTTGCGGTAGAGGGGTTTACTGAATCTCTATCGCTTGAAGTCAAAGGCTTTGGCATAGAGGTGACTATTGTTGAACCAGGTTTCTTTCGCACTGACTTTCTCGATAGCAGCTCAGTGCAGTATGGCACTGAGAAACTAGCCGACTATCAGGACTACTCCACTGCACTAGAGCAAGCTTACAGCAAAGTCAGCCATCAACAGGCTGGCGACCCAGCCAAGTTAGGTCAAGTGCTGGTACAACTGGCAAAGGCTGATGTTCTGCCGCTGCGATATGCAGCAGGGTCTGACGCTATAGATTATTTAACCACGGCCTATCAACGCCGCTTGCAGGGGTTGAACGACTATAAAGCCTTGTCTCTGTCGACAGATATCTGAGTTCATCTGCTACGGGCCCTTGGTTAGGGGCCCGTCACTCTGAGCTTCATCACAGAGAAAATCAGACAAGTCCGATCCAAAACCAATCTGCCACGCTTTAGATTAACGCGCCTTACTGGTGGGAAATATTTTTTATACCCCGCCAAATAAACTCACCCTAAGGAGCGACCTGAAATGCACTACAGACTATTCACTCTGCTCAAAACACTCACAATACTTATTGGCCTGACGGCGTCAGCAAGTTACGCGGCAGCCCCAAATATCAATGTGGGTACTTTGCATGACTACATCAGCGGGAAGCAAAGCACACAACTCAAACGAATTTACAATGCAGGCGATGCCACAGCTTTTGTGCGGGTGACAGTACATGAAATTGTTTATGACGAAAAAGGTGTACCAAAAGAAGTGGAAGCCGGTGAAATTTTAGGCGATAGCCAAAACGCAGATACCTTAATTGTCAGCCCTGCCCGGCTGATTATTCCGGCATCCGGCATTCAGTCAGCCCGTTTATTGTTTGTAGGCCCACGTGATAAAGAGCGTTACTTTAGAGTGCGTTATATTCCTGTCTTGCCGGATATCAACGATAACTTTAACTTAAGCGCCGAAGAAAGCGCTGACTACAACAGCTCGTTGCAGGCGGGTTTTAACCTGCTGGCAGGGTACGGCACTATCGTCTTTGTGCACCCGGCACAAGAGCTGTATGACACCCAAATCACGCCCTCCAACGACAAAGTCGTGATCCACAATAACGGCAACACCACCATTAAGCTGGATAAACTGACTCAGTGTGACGCCGGTAATACCCACTGCGACAAACCTATACTGGAGCATATTCTGCCGGGTAAAACCAAAACTCTACATAAAGACGCGGGCCGTCATTACCGCTTTGAGTTGCAGCAAGGTGAGCAAAAAAAGATGCAGGAGTTCTGAGATGCGTTACGTCTTTATGTTGATGCTGATGGCCTACTCTTTGCTCGTTGCCGCAGAGCGTTTTGAACATACTGTAACTGTATCCCTACAGCTACCCGACCCGGACTTTCAAGTCAGCACTCCGGATTCCGATCCGTGGTTGAATCAAACCCAACAGATGGAATGGGATAGCTACAAACAGCTATTACTACCGATCCATAAACAGCTCATTATTCAAAGTCGCTTAGGCGCTGTCTCCGCTCGCTTGTTAGCTCCGGCCCTGTTGAGTTACGGCTCGGAGCAAATACCACTGAAAGTACAGCTGGACCGCACAGTGTTAAGCACCACTGCACAAACCATATTAAATGCCCAACAAGCCAGTGCGGGCCAGCAACTGGATATGATCATTGTGGCGATGCCCGATCCCAGCGGCCGTTACAGAGCTGGTACTTATCAAGGGGTGGTGAACCTGTTATTTGAAACCTCAACCCCCTAACATCGGCATTCTGCACTTTTAGCAGATGCTTTTATTGCAGAAAAAATAAAACTCAGATTAGTCCGATAGTCTGCAAGCCCTGACACTACTAGCATACGCAGCACTCACTTCACCAGGGGGAACTGTGATTGCCAGCCTTTTCACCTAACCGAATTGCCATCTGTGTGACTTGCATCCTGCTGGCAACCAACGCCTATGGTCAGTCCGGGCATTCCTCCATTCCTGTGTTACAGCAAGCCGAACAATTGCCGGCTGATTTTGCCGTTCATCTGTTTAATGTGCCGCTCGTCGTCCGGGTAGAGCTGAACAGTAAATACCTAGGGGATGCGCTTTTGGTATTAACACAGGACGATCAGGTGCAACTCTTAAGCTTTACTGACGCCTACAACAGCCCTTATGACGATACAGAGCGTAACTTCTGGCTTAATCAGCTTAGCGATAAAGCATCTTTAGGCCCTTGCAGTCAGTGTAAAAAAGAGTGGCTGGCGTTGGAGTACAGTTTATCCGACTCGCGCTTGTCTATTCTGACCGCGGATGTCGAACAGCAAAACACAGAGCAAAAATATCAGCCCTTGCCTGAAGAAGGCAGCAGCGGAATTATTATTCAAAACCAGCTGAATCTGATCAATGCAGAAAGCTCAGCCGCTTCGAGCTATTACAATCTGGAAGCTGTGGCCAGCACGGGCAACTGGACTCATCATACTGGCGCTCAAGTATCCAAAAGTGGTGTTGCTGGGAATAACACTTACTACGGCTTAAGTCAGCTGTACAGCCAGCGCGAACTGCAAGGTCGCGCTTTGCGTGCGGGTTATTTTGCTAATGATCCACAAGGCTTAAGTTTACGCCCGGGTCGTGGTTCCGGTGGCGAAAATATGCTGGGACTGATGCTTAGCTCTTCCGACACCCTAGTGATAGAGCAGCAGTACCCTAGCACCACACCTGTTTATGTCACAGCCGAGCGTCCGGCTGTAGTGGAAATTTACCGCAACGGTTTTTTAATCAATAGCCAGCAGGTACAGGCTGGTTTGCAGGCCATAGACACTAAAGTCCTACCCAGCGGTATTTATCAAGTGCAACTGCGCGTAGTACAGGATGGGCAACTGCTATCCGAATCTCAGGCGATGATTTATAAACCATCAAGCTGGCGCGATAGTTCTGAGCCGCTGCGTTACAGCATTTTTGCAGGTCGTCAGACCCAGCTCTTTAGCAGCACAGAATCAGAGTATGAAGGTGATTTAACAACGGGCGCCACACTGAATTACCTACTGAATCCGTCCACTATCGTTGGCTTTGGTACTCAGTATATTGACCAGCACCTTCAATTGGGTACTTCAGTCGATTACAGCCTGTCGGATCGCAGCAAACTGCTGGCTAATTATTATCACAGTGAAGGTTCAGCGTATGGCCTGGATACGCAGTTTATCTATGGTTTTGACAGCGGCAATCTGGTGCTAAGCCAGCAGTACAACAAAAACTCTCAAAGCGTCACAGCGGTTTCACAACAAACTACCGCCTTAAGCTGGCAGCAAAGAATCAATGCCACACAAAGCACGTCACTTCGACTGTCACATCAGGCGCACAGAGGTACTGGGGCTGATTTCAGCTGGCAATATCGCCAAAAAATTATGGATACCGACAGTACATGGCGCTTAAGTGCCTTCAACAGACCTGCGGTTTCCGATCAGACTCAAAGACGTAATACCGGCATAGAACTTAGTCTGAATATCAACTTTGGCCAGCAGTCTTCGCAATATTCTTCTCAATACTATGGCGCTATTGGCAACAGAACCTCGCGGGATGGCAGTAAAGAAAACACCGCAGAATTAGGCTGGCGAAAGCAAATTGAAAATAGCGACATTAAAAATATCGGTCTGAGTTCAAACTTTGACAGCTATGGGGTGGGTATCAACAGCTATGCCACAGTGCAAAACCAATACCTGACCAGCGATCTCTATATGTCCAGATCCTCTTTTGACGGCAAATTCAGCTCAGGCTTAAACCTCAACAGCACTGTGGTCGCCAATGCTCAAGGTGTGGCAGCAAGTAGCGCCAATGCTTATGAAGGTGCCAGCCTCATTGTTGATTTGGAGTCGGATCAGGAAGATGTTGAACTGATGGCGCATGATTCAGCGGGTCAGACAGTGCTACTAAAGCCAGGCCGTAATGTGGTGCCTGTGGGTGCTTACACACCAGGTACAGTCAGCTTCGACTTTGCCAACCAGCATTCTGCTTATGTCAGCTTGTCGCAGTCTGTGGCGTCTTATCATCTGAACAAAGGGGGCGTGGATTATCTGAGACTCTCTGCTTATAAAACCCTGACAGTGATAGGTCGGCTGCTCGATTCAGAAGGTAAACCTTTAGGCGGACATCATGTACAGAATCACTCCAGCCGCACTGTTACGGAAAATAGCGGATTTTTTACGCTGGCGATGCGTGAGTCTGCCCCTACTTTGGATGTGCTGCAACAAGGCGAACAACTTTGCCATTTTGATTTGGCATCAGACACAGGACAACAACGGCAGGACTTATGGTTTGTTGGCGATTTATCATGCCAAACCAATCAAAGCCAGTTAGCAGAGCAGCCTGCTCCGTCATCACCCCAGCCAGAACCACTAATTGCGTCACCTGAATGAGGCCCGCTATGCATTTAATTGCTTTTATTTTCCATGTTTTGCTACTTGTAGCATGTTGTGTTTTGCCAGTTCAAGCTTATGAAACCACTATTCATGCTGAATACAAACCCGGTGCTAACGGCCAGCAGCGCATCGACTTTACCGACATTACTGAATGCCGTGGTTATTGGTGTAGTTTTTGGGGAAAAGACAAAATTCTTCAGTTGGATACCTTTATTAATCGCAGCTATAGGCGCAGCGCCAACCCCAGAGAGCAAGTCTATTTTCGTTTTCCGGGTAGCAGAATTGTTACAGTGCAGCAAGAAAATGGCAGTTCAGCGAACTTAACTTTTACCCTGACTGATATTGGCGGCATTTACCGTCGCAACGCCGCGAATCAGCCCCATTTGTTTCAACTCAGTGAAGATTTAAGCCTCCCGGATAACGGCTCGTCTTGCTACAGAAGCGGGTTTAATGCTGTCAACGGGCTCACAGACACTGCCTTTTTATGGACAATCAACGGCACGGCCCAACAAAACAGCGGCCAATGCACCAGAGCACTAAGAAGCCAATATTCAGGCACTTATGGCATCACACAGCGGCATTTAATTTTTAAATACCGCTTAAATACACCAGACCCATTAAAAATGAATAACGGCATTTACAGAGGTAAACTGGTGTTTAGCGTAGGGCCTAATGGTGATTTTGATTTTGGTGAAGGCAGCTACGATGATAACGAAGTGGTGATTAATTTTGAATTGAGCGTAGGTCATCAGTCTTTGTTCCGTTTCCCGGCCGGCAGTGAACAGGCCGTACTTTCACCCGCCTCAGGCTGGGCACAGTATTTAAGCACTGGGCAAGTGCCGGAACGGGTTTTTCGGGATATTCCTTTTCGGTTATGGAATTCAGTGCCTATTGCTGTTTATTTGCAATGTCAGTATCAAAGCGGCTCAGACTGTGCCCTGAAAAACACCAGGCAAAACCATCAGGTGCCGGTGAGATCCAGTTTGAGTTTGCCAACACAACTGGCGCAACAAAACGGCGCTGTGGTCAATAAAGTCCAGTTGCGACAAGGCCAGGCCAATCAGCTGCTGTTTAAAGCCAATTCTACAGTGCTTAATGGCGCAGGACAGCTGCACTTTGAAGTCCAACGTAACGCTTTAACAGAAATGCTTGGTAGCTACAGGGGAGATTTATACAGAGGTGATGTCACGCTAGTGATTGAACCTCAACTTCCTGATTAGCTCCGCCCTCCAGAACGCTTAGATCTGTGCACCAGGCTCCTTCAAGGGGCCTTTTTTAACTTTGTTTTGTTATCAGATTAGTCCGATAGAACAGCCAGTCCCCCCCACTTAAGATAATGGCCATGGTGAGTTGCTCATCATTGCGCAGTACCGCGAGGGCTGCATTACTTTTGATCACAGGAGCTTATGCCGATGAAAAATGTAACCACACTCTTAGCCTCAGCCATGCTGTTCAGCCTTTCTGCATCTAGCTTTGCTGCTCAGACAGAGCAAAAACAAATCACTATAGTGGCTGATGTGCCGTCCACTGAGTTTTTTGTCAATGCACTGCCAGGGGACGACGTCTTTACTGCACCGCAGCGTATGGAATGGAACACTTTTAATAACGTACTGACGCCTATTCAGAAGCAACTGCATATGGGCAGTACCACTGGCGCTATTCAGGCTGCGGTGACCAGTTCTACGCTGACAGGGAGTTCGTTGTCTAATACCATCAACTTAGCTGTAGCCGTCAATGGTGTGACTTTAACTACCACTGCCGCTGATGTAATAGGCGCAAGTCAGGCCGCTGCAGGTCAGGTGGTGAATATGACCATAGCACCTGTAGCTACAACCAGTTACACGCCGGATAACTATTCAGGTGTGGTCAGCTTATCTTTTGAAACTCCTCTACCCTCTGCAGAACCAGCTCCAGCTGAATAATTCCTCGTCACCCCCAACCGGTGCCTTTGGCAGGTAGATAGTTTACCTGCCTTTTTTATTCCCGTCGTACTTGAAGCTGCAGCGTTGTTGACTGCGCTACTCGCCCCAGTCACATAGGACTACTATGCTCCTGGGGTCTCGCTCGCTTGTCGCCTAGCTGCAACTCCAATTACTTAGGGAATACCGTTAGCGCCTTCGGGCCACGTCGCTGCGCTCCAATGTTAAAAAACAGTCCCTATGTTTTGTTCCCATCGTACTTGAAGCAGCAGCGCTGTTTATTGCATGTTGTTCTGATAAAAAACGGGCAGGGATAAACCCCGCCCCTAAAGTTCACAAGATCATCCCTGGCTCAGTTTATCTGTTTTAGCTCGCCGCCTGTTGCTCAGAGCTATTGCAAAGCACTGCTGTACAGTCGTTCGCTGTTAAAGGCTTATGGTACAGATAGCCTTGTACCAGATTTATGCCGCAGCGTTTAATCACCATAGCGTCAGCCAATTTTTCTACGCCTTCTGCTATCAAGGTTAAACCCAGTTTATGCGCCAGTTGAATGGTGTTTTCCAGCACCAGCCGCTGCTGTGGGCGTTCTGATACGCCGTCGGTTAAACTGCGATCCAGCTTTAACCGGGTCGCTGGTATACGGGATAACTGCTGGGCATTAGCAAAGCCTGTGCCGTAGTCGTCAATCGCAATACCGAAACCTGCCAGGCGTAAATTAGCTAAAGCTTCGATGGCGGCAGATAGTTGTGTGAAGTCTTGTGTTTCTGTGACTTCAAAGCAGATCAGTTCTGGTTTGATGCCTGCCTGCTGCACTTTATGCTGCAGCTGCTGCATAAAAGCTACATCTGACAAGGACAAAGGCGATAGATTAAAAGACAGCTGCACAACAACTCCTAAGTCGTGCCACTGTTGCAGTTGCTGCAAAGCCTGCTCCAGTAACAGCAAAGTCAGCTCGTTAATCAGCCCCCACTGCTCGGCGGCTGCAATAAAAACATCGGGCCTTACCATGCCAAGTTCTGGTTGACTCCAGCGAGCTAAGGCTTCTACAGCGATGATTTGGCCTGAATTCATATCTGCTATCGGCTGATAACAAAGCGAAAATAGCTGTTCACTGATAGCTTTTCGGAGCAGCTTTTGATCAAAAGCCGGAGCTTTTCTCTCAAAATCAGCGGGCCAAACCTCAGCTTTACGCCTGCTTAAACATAGACTCAACAGCTCTTTATTCAGTGGCTTTGCCAAAGAGCCAAGCACCTGCAAACCATCGGCTTCAGCCATTGTAGCCACGGCATTCAACAACAAGGGGTCTTTGGCGCTGGTGATAATCACGGCCTGGCATAACTGCTGTTTTGCGATGGAGCGTAATAACTCCACACCATTCATTTGCGGCATTTCCAGATCGATCAGCATCACATCAGCGCGCTGCTGCTTCAACAATTCAAGAGCCAGCTCACCATCGGACGCATAACTGATGTGCTGGATCTTCAACTGTTTTAATAGCTGTCCGGCAAACAATTGTTGCGCCGGACAATCTTCGACTATTAACATTTTGGGGTTTTGCATTTAGTGTTCCTCGTCTGAGGCCAACTCCTTCTGGCTGTTGTCGCACCATAACTGTGCTTCGCGGTTAAATACTTTTAACGCGGCCAGCACTCGTAAACTGGCACTGGTGATTTCTTGCTCTGTGGCCCGTTCCAGGGTTTCACAGCTGTCGATTAACTGCTCAGCTTGCACCAGCACGGCAGCACCTTTAATTTTATGTGCAAGTCGTTTTAGCGCATCCCAATCCGATTGTTGCAACAGCAGCTTCAGCTGCTCTATGTCCGCACTATTGCTTTGGCATAAAGTAGAGAGCATCTGGCGGGCAAAGGCCGGATCTGGCCCAGCCAACGCACACAAAGCATCGACGTTAAAAGCCGCTTTACCTTTGGCGTATTTCTGAATACTTTGTTGTAATTCATTGATACTGATAGGTTTAAATAAGCAGTCATTCATACCAGCTGCTATACAACGGGCAATTTCGTCGGACTGAGCTCTGGCAGTTAACCCCAGCACGACTAAATTCTGTAAGGCTTGGTCAGCTCGTATGGCCAAAGCGAGCTGATAGCCATCCATCAGTGGCATAGTGCAGTCAGTCAGCACCAAATCCAGCTGCTGCTGTTTTAACAACTGTAGCGCTTCACGGCCATCGGCAGCTTGCCAGACCTGATGGCCTAAATAACTTAGCTGGCGCTGCAGCAACATACGGTTGACCTGATGATCGTCCACCACCAGCAGCTTTAAGGATTGGTGTTGCTGGTTTTCACCGACCTTTTCTTCAGATAGTTTTTTGTCCGGTTCAATCAACACAACAGCCTTACAAGGTAATCGTAGTTTTATTTGAATTTCAGTGCCGCGGCCTATTTCGCTTACAATCGAAAGCCTACCCTGCATCAGCTGCACTATGGTCTGACAAATACTTAAACCTAACCCTGAACCTCGCTCGCCTGAAACTCGCTCTGAGTTCGCCAATTGTGTAAAAGGTTTCAACACTTTTTCGCTTTGTTCAGCAGTCAAGCCCTGCCCAGTATCTTTGATAAGAAGCTGTACCAATAGATGCTCTTCCTGCTGTTCCAGCACCATCAAATTCAAATCCACCCCGCCTGCTGGCGTAAATTTAATGGCATTACTGAGCAGGTTCGACAACAACTGTTTAAATAACAAGGGATCCAGCGCTACCTGATACTGCTCAAAAGCAAGGTCCATTTTATAATTCAGATACAAGCCTTTGCTTTTCGCCATACCGACAAACACCTGATACAGCCTTTTGGTTTCATCCTGCAACTGCAGCCATTGGGGATTGAGTTCCAACTGTCCTGCCTCTATTTTGGCGATATCCAAAATATCGCCAATCAGCTCTTTCAACCCCTGTGCTGAATCGTAAGCAATATCTATGGCTTTAAAATCCCACAGCCTCTCATCGGCTTGCCGTTTTGCCAGCTCTAAAGTGCCAATAATGGCTTGCAACGGAGTGCGTATTTCATGGCTCATAGTGGAGAGGAAAAAGCTTTTGGCTTTGCTTGCCTCAAGGGCTTGCTCTTTGGCAAGTTCTACTTGCTCAAGCAATAACTGGCGTTCGCGCACCTGACGGCGTAAATAAAAATTCCAGAATAAGAACACCAGCACAATCAGCACAAAAGCTGCAGCAGCCTGTATAAACTGCTGGCGATAACTCTGCCAAAAGTTAGGAGCAGCCGTATTGACCGACCACTCCGACAGCTGCGCTAATTGATCCGGTGGAATACTTAACAGAGTTTTGTCCAGAATGCTGTAAAGCTCTGGTTGTTGTTTTGATACCGCCAAAGTAAAACGCGCACCTGAAGGCATAAAGCTTGAGCTGATTCGCAGTTGGTTTTTATAGGTCTGCTCCGCATAAAATCGTGCTATCACCAGATTTTCGACCATAGCATCGGCCTGACCTGTTAATACGGCCTCCACACTTTGCTGCAAATTCTCAACATACTTCAGCTTCAAATTCGGATAAGTGGCTTTCAAATAAGGCTCTATCGCATGGTCGTTTTGAATTGCTAAAGTTTTGCCAGCCATTTGCTCCAACCTTAATGGTGAAGAAGCAGCATGACTTCGGGTGAGCAATGCATAGGACGTCACCAGATAAGGCCGGCTAAAGTGTAAAAACTCTTTACGCTCTTCATTAGGCGATAAAATACCCGACAGATCGGCCTTGCCGTCTTTAAGTAGTTGCAGCATTTCAGTTAAGGACCGCGCTGGTACCCATTCAAACTCTAAACCAGTTTTAGCACTTATAGCTTCGGTTAAAGACTTTAAAATACCAACACCTTGGGTTAAATCTTTTGAGTCCATAAAAAATGGGGTATCGCCGGCAATATGTACAAGACGAACTGGCTTATCTCGTTCAATGTAAAGCTGTTCAGCCTCTGATAACTCAATACGATCGGCCACCATATACAATGCGCGACCTGCGCTCCAACGCTGCAAAATTTGTTGCTGCTCAGTATGAGGCACAGCAGAAATGACTTTATTCAATAGAGTCAACAGTTCAGGCTGCTGTTTTGATACATAAAAATTGAAATACCCAGAAGCTAAAGGCGTAAAATTGCTGATATTCAGCTCTGAAAAATGCCCGGAGTGAATCAAATAATGAGCGCTAATCACATTACCCAAATACAGATCAGCATGACCTAAAGCTACGGCTTCTATCGCTTGAGTTAAATTGTCGTAGGGCATTAAAAGCGCATCAGGAAAACTTTGCTGTAGCCGTTCAATAGTCAAATAATGCTTAGAAAAAGCTAGTTTAGGTTTGTTATTTGCCTTTACTCTGACAACAGCTTGCTGATGAGCGGTACTGACCAGTACAGGAATATCGTCGGCATAAGGTTCAGTCGCGACTAAGTCGGCCACATCCAGGTCATTCATTCGGGCATAGCTGTAGAAGTCGATGACTCCCGCGCGCGCCGCCGCTATAAGATCAGCTTTAGTCGCGAAACTGCGGATCTCCACAGGTAAGGACAAAGCTGCACTGATCAGCCCTAAATAATCAGCGGTGATGCCTTCAAAATCTTTGCCATTGGTTTTAATGACAAAAGGCGGATGCTCATCGTTCAGGGTACCGAACACCAGCTGTTTTTTACTCATCAGCCAGTCTCGCTCAGCATCGCTTTGTTCAAGCTGTATTAACGCTGTACTGCGGGGAAATAGCTTTAACTGCTGAGCCTGCAACGGCTTAGAGCACAACAAAAGTGAGCACAGTACAAAAACAACTCTCAGCCATAATCTCATAACAGATTATGCCTTTTGGCAAAATCAAACAGCTCCATCGACGAACCTAAATTTAGTTTGGCCAGGATATTGGTCTTGTGAGTACTGACAGTTTTGTGGCTAATGGCCATGGTTTGCGCGATATCTTTATTGGCCTGGCCTTTACACAGAAGCTCGACGATTTGCAGCTCTCTGTTACTTAAACTAGCCAATAAAGCCGCTTCTGAACTTGCCAACTGCTCACCGTAGCTCTCAGGTTGCGGGAATACTTTTTTGCCTTTGAGCACCAAACGCGCCGCTTCTGCTAATTCCTCCAGCGGCTGTGCTTTAGAGATAATGCCATAAGCGCCGGCTTCAATGCAGCGCACTGCATACACTGATGGCTCCTGAGCGGTAAGCACTAAAATGCGGGTATCAGGGTAACGCTGACACACCCGGCGTATCACTTCCAAACCACTCATCTGCGGAATATCCAAATCCAGGATCATCAGCTGACAAGGAGTGTGTTTCAGTAACCCAATAGCGTCTATGCCGTTATCGGCTTCAGCCAGCACCACAAAGTTATGTCGCTCCAGTACAGCTTTTACCGCCAAACGTAAAAATGGATGATCGTCCACTACAGCGACAGAAATGGGTAACATGCTTTACTCCAGCCAATAGATTCAGGGTAACAACTTAATTTTCACAGCATAGACAATAACGGACCAAATAGCTTAAGCGGATCAGCAAGTTAAGCCTATCGGATTAATCTGATTTTGTTCTCACTCTATAGTAACCCAATCGACGCTTTTAGCGACCAGTGCTACACTGCCCGCTCTTTACTGGCATTTATGGACTTATGGTGTTGAACCCACAGCCTACATTCTATTTTTATGATTACGAGACTTGGGGCGCGGATCCGAAAAAAGATCGCCCGGCCCAGTTTGGTGGTATTCGCACAGATTTTGATTTAAACCCTATTGGCGAACCCGATATGTGGTATTGCCAGTTGGCGAACGATTATTTACCTCACCCGGTGGCGGCGCTAATCACTGGCTTAACGCCACAGCTCTGTAACCAAAAAGGTTTGCCTGAAACCGAATTCTGCCGCCGTATTCTCGAGCGTTTCAGCCAGCCCAATACCTGTGTGCTTGGGTATAACAGCTTACGTTTTGATGATGAAGTCACGCGTTACAGCCTGTACCGCAACTTCTACGAACCTTATGGCCGTGAATGGCAGCACGGCAATAGCAGATGGGATTTAATCGACATAGTGCGCGCCTGTTATGCGCTGCGCCCTGAAGGTATTGTCTGGCCAGAAAAAGCCGATGGCAGCCCAAGCTTTAAATTAGAAGATTTAACCAAAGCCAATGGTTTATCACACCAACGCGCACATGATGCTTTGTCTGATGTCTATGCCACTATCGCTATCGCCAAGTTGGTAAAAGAAAAGCAGCCAAAGTTATTTCAGTACCTGCTGGATTTACGCAAAAAAACTGAAGTTAGTAAGCTATTTGATTTAGTCAATTTAACGCCGCTGGTGCATGTGTCAGGCCGCTTCCCTGCGATTCAGGGTTGTGTCAGCTGGATAGTGCCTTTAGCGCCACATCCCACCAATAAAAACGCCGTGATTTGCTACAACCTGCAAGCCGACCCAACACCTTTGCTGGAGCTGGATTTGGCTTCATTGCAGCAACTTCTGTATACCAAAACCGCTGATTTAGACGAGGATCAGGAAAGGCTTGGCTTAAAGCTTATTCATATCAACAAATGCCCTGTGTTATCTCCTGCTAAAACCTTATCAGAGCAACGTGCCGCCGATTTGGGCATAGACAGAGCCGCTTGCCTGAAGCATCTGGACTGGTTACGACAAAACCGCTCTGCTATCCAGCCTAAGGTGATGGAGCTGTATCAATTGCCGACTGAATACAGTGTAGAAACCAATCCGGATTATCAGCTCTATAACGGTTTTGTTTCCAACGAAGATAAACAGCGGATGGAACAGCTGCACCAAATGAGCGCCGATCAACTGGCGTCCAACCCAGTGCTTTTTAGCGAAGACAGACTCAATCAGTTGCTGTTTTTATACCGTGCCCGCAATTACCCACAAAGCTTAACCCATCAGGAGCAACAACGCTGGCAACGCTATCGCAGCGATAAGCTGACGCACGGCCTGGATAAACCTAATTTAACTTTTGAAGAATTTGGTTTGGCGCTGGAAAATCTGGCGCATGAAGCAGGCGATGACGTAAAAAAAATGAATATTCTCAAGGCGTTGTTTCAATACGCTCAAAGCCTGTAACCGCTAAAATGTAGGGGCTGGGCTTGTCCCAGCCCGTCTCATGATGCCGCTGAACCCATTGACGGTCCGAGACAAGACACGGCCCTACAAACCGCCCTTCTATCCCTTTAAATCTGCATAGCCCGATATAGTGCAACTAATAAAGCCGCACTATCGAACACAACAGTTACAGTTTATTTGTTCAGCTGCCAGTCAGCTATCTATGTTTCACAGCCTACTTCTGCTAGCCTGCGCACAGTAATCAGTGTTGTTTTTGGGTGCGGAGTCTGTGATGAAGTTGTGGTCAAAAATCAAAGTGATGTTATGCAGTTTGTTATTAACCGGCTGTTTTGCCCCGGCTTTATTAATGACCTCGCAGGCACAGCTTTTAGGGGAGCTATTTCGTCCCTTGGTTGGTTTTAACCCGCTTGAAGTCAAGCTGTTTGAAAACCCCTTGATCCGCGACCCTATGGTGGCGTTAATGGGTGAGGACAATTACCGCACCGCTGTTACCCTGTTAAATACTGCGACGGCCATTCAACAACAAGGCCCACTGTATTTTGTCGTATCAGAGCACTCCCCTTTGCCGCATTTAGCCGAAAAAGCCGGTTTTGTCTGGAACTCAGAACATAACCAAATGGCTATTTTGCTAGTGTCCGGTGGCAAAACTGAAATATTTAACCAGGTGGTAGAAGGAGCTGCAGGCAAAATCGCCCCCAGTTGGCCAAAAGAGCTAGTCGAGTACACCAGCCCTGAAAAGTTAAAACAAAAAGCAGTAGCGGCCGCAGCAGGCCAAC
Organism: Rheinheimera sp. KL1; assembly: GCF_001275035.1. Classification (NCBI taxonomy): domain Bacteria; kingdom Pseudomonadati; phylum Pseudomonadota; class Gammaproteobacteria; order Chromatiales; family Chromatiaceae; genus Rheinheimera; species Rheinheimera sp. KL1. The sequence goes on along the minus strand of NZ_LAMX01000010.1, from coordinate 31,039 downwards.
TTGGCCAGACCTTAGGCTTATCCGAACAGCAACAAGGTTTGATGGAAACGGGTTTATCCGGTGGCTCAGTGCAAAACGCGCTGGAGGAAAACTTAAAACAACAAGCCATGGATCCGGTCGAAGAAATTAAACAAAAGGTAGAATCAGGCAAAGCCGATTTATTAAACCAGCCAAAACAACGTTTTACCGAAATGACCCAGGAAGCCATGTTGACCGAAGACGACATGGTGAAACAATTCACCGGCAAATCGGCAGAAGAATTAAAAGCGGCTAAAAAGTACGTCGACGACGCTAAAGCACGGGCTGACGCCAATCAGAAAAAGCCAGCCTCGACTATCAAAGACAAAGCCACTTTAGAAAAAGAAGCCAAACAGTGGCTAAAGACAAAGCCAATAAAAAAGTGGACGAAACCCGCGCCCCGGCTGATGAGTTACTGAATGAGTTGACCGAAGAGGTAAAACAAAAGACGACTTTGCCTGCGCCAGAGAAGAAAAAGGATGGTGGGGAGTAGGTTTGAATAAAAAAAACCAGCTAAAAGGCTAAAGTACACACCTGATTAGGCCCTACCGAGATTATGTTGCAATGCCGCATGCGGCGATTGCAACCTACCCCTTTCACAATTTATTTATCCGCTTAACGTTTTTTCGCACAAAAGCCTGTTGTGCCGAATTGCCTTGGTATCGACCACAAATTCATGTTTTTATAAAAGCATTGGCGGACAAACCAAAGCCTGGTGGTACAAGCTGCCAGCAAACACTTATCAGGAGTTTTTATGCGCAAGGGGCAAGTTGCTGTTATTTATATCGTGTTTTTTATCGCTGCACTTTTTAGCCAGCAGGTGTTGGCGCTCAATGAAGTGAAATTACATCAAGATATTGAGTGGGTGAAGGTCAAAGGTTTTTCACTGACAACTGACATTTACAGCCCGCAAAAGGCAGTTAAGCCTTTGCCAGTGCTGGTGATTTTTCATGGTGGCGGCTGGCTGGTGAATAATAAATCCATTATGAAGGATATGGCGCTCTATATGGCAAGCCACGCCGATCTGGTGGTGGTCAATATGAACTACCGGCTACTTGGCGATAATAACAACAGCACCACAATCAACGAAATAGTGGAAGATGCGCTGGGGGCTGTGCTTTGGGTGAAAGATCATATTCAAAACTACGGCGGCGACCCGGCTAAAATTGCTGTAACAGGCGATAGTGCTGGTGGTCATTTAGCTTCTATGGTGATGCTGGCTGGCCGTGCTTTGGACTCCAAAGGTTTTACGCCACAAAGCCAGAAATTCACTCCAAGCTACTTGCCAAAAGGTAAAACGGCCGAACAAGTTGCAGCTGCCGATGGAGCTAAAGTGCAGGCAGTGATCTTAAGTTATACCGCCTTTGATTTATTACAAAGCGCAAAAGGTGGCTTTGAGACCGCACAAAACCCGTTCTGGACATGGGGTAACGCCAGCCCGCGTGGCTTGTTTGGTGATGGTATTAGTGTTGATAGCCATGAACAGTATTACAAAGCGGTATCGCCTCTTTATCTGTTGCCAGAAGCTGGTTACAAACTACCGCCTCAGTTTGTACTGGTCGGCAGCGAAGATGATCTCACCACGCCTGAAGTCGCGAGTGGTTATGTCAGTATGCTTAAAGCGACAGGACAGCAGGTGGAGTTTAAAATATACCAAGGCAAAGGCCATGCCTTTCTCGATAGCGACTGTAACGACTACACCAAAGGCTGCTTTAAAGACTTAGCCACCCCGACATTGAATGACATGATTAAGTTTCTAAGCACTGTGTTTGGGCAGCCCTAACAGATGCAGCTTGAGTTCAGTGACGGCCCGGCTATTTCAAATAGTAAAGAGCCAACAGTGACTGCTATGCTTCACCCTCGTGGATCTTCAGCTTTAGCTGAGGATCCAAGAGGCAGTGAATCCAATCAACTTTTCAGTTACCTGCTTACAGCGTCGCCACACTTCAGCGCAAACAATAAGGTTTGCAGCTCAAAAACTAAAAACAACGCTTGCTTTCTAATGGCTTTACTTGGTTTTATAGAGCAGCAATGAAACCGATTACACTAAACTAAAATCTAATAGGGTGCCGTCAGAGCATTCAGCAAATAACAGGGGTAGCAACTTGATTTTATCGATAAAAAATAAAACCTTAGCAGCATTAGCTCTGCTGTCGGTGCTAAGCCAACCAGCTTTTGCAACTGACAATCAACTGACCGCAGAGGAACAAGCAGACGGCTGGCAGTTGTTGTTTAACGGCAAAGATATGTCGCAGTGGCGCAGTTTTAAACAGCAACTGTCAACGAGAAATGGCAAATTGAAGATGGCGCTATCACCCTGACTGCAGGCGGTGGCGGCGACTTAATCAGTAAAGAAAGTTACAAAAACTTTGAGTTGACGCTCGACTGGAAAATTGCCGAAGTCGGCAACAGCGGCATTCTTATTCTGGCTGATGAAAAAGGTAAATACATCTACTCCCACGCGCCGGAAATTCAAATTCTGGATAACGAGCGCCACCCGGACAACAAGCTCGACACTCACCTCTCAGGTTCGTTATACGACATGATCGCCTCGCCCGTCGCTTCCCACAAAAAAGCCGGTGAATGGAACAGCACTAAAATTAGGTTGGAGAATTCGGCTTTAACCATTTGGCAAAATGACGTGCAAACGGCAAAAGTAACCATTGGCAGCACTGAATGGAACAGCTTAATCGCGAAAAGTAAGTTTGCCAGTTGGGAAGGTTTTGCCGCGGCTAAAGAAGGCCATATAGGTTTACAGGATCATGGCGATAAGGTCTGGTTCAAAAATATCAAAATTAAAGAGCTGAACTAATGAACAATTTTGACTTTGAAGTGCTGGTGGTTGGGTCCGGCGCTGGTGGTTCCATGGCGGCCTATGAGCTGACCAAAGCTGGGCATAAAGTGTTGATGCTCGAAGCTGGACGGGATTACAACCCAAAAACAGAAACCCCTATGTTTAAACGCAACGGTGAAGCGCCTTTGATGGGTGCTGGTAACTCAGATAAAGACTTCGGTTTTTATGATGCTACGGTCGATGGTGGCTGGCAAGTGCCTAACGAGCCTTATACCGCAGCCGATGGCTCCGAGTTTTTATGGTGGCGCGCTCGTATGTTGGGCGGTCGCACCAATCACTGGGGTCGTTATTCATTGCGTTTCAGTGAACATGATTTTAAAGGCAAAAGCCGTGACGGTTTAGGTGCGGACTGGCCATTTGACTATGATGATATCGCGCCCTGGTATGATAAAACCGAAGCCTTAGTGGGCGTTTGTGGCACCAATACAGGTCTGGACGATATGCCGCCTTCATCCGAAGGTATTTTGCAGCCGCCACCAAAACCCCGTATCACTGAGCTGTTGATCGCAGCAGCGGCGAAAAAATTGGGTATCCCGGTGGCACCTATGCACCGCGCTGTACTCACCCGTCCTTTGGATAACAGAGCCGCCTGTTTTTACGCCACCCCTTGTGGTCATGGCTGCTCTATTGGCGCAGCCTTTCAGACTACTACGTCGCTTATTCCTATGGCTAAAGCCACTAGCAATTTGCAGGTGATCACCGACGCTATGGTGAAATCTGTGGATACCGACGAAAATGGCAAAGTGACAGGTGTTAGTTATGTCGATAAAAAGACCTCAACAGTGCACCAGCTCAAAGCCAAAGTAGTGATCCTGGCCGCCAGTGCCTGTGAGTCAGCCCGCTTGTTGTTAAATTCCAAGTCAACACGTTTTCCAAATGGTCTAGCCAACTCCAGCGGTCAGGTCGGTAAAAACCTGATGGACTCCACAGGCGCCAACATTGGCGCTATGGTGCCAGCCTTACAAGGTCGGCCTATTTATAACGAAGATGGTCATACCGCCAACCATTTGTTTATTCCATGGTGGGGCCACAAAGCACAAGAACGTAAAGAGCTGGATTTCCCTCGCGGTTATCACTTTGAAATTGGTGCGCGTTTTAATGAACCAGGTGCTGGCCTGTCAGGTAACTTCCAGGGTTATGGTGCGGATTTAAAGCGTCAGGTGAAACAGAATTACGGTGCTTACGTCGGTTTTGCACTGCGTGGCGAAATGGTACCTAACGAGCATTGTTATATGGATATAGACCCTGAAGTGAAAGATAAATGGGGTATTCCTGTGGCGCGTTTCCATTGGAAATGGTCGGAGCATGAATTAAAGCAAGTAGAGCATGGCCTGAAAACCGCCAAAGCTATTTTTGCTGAAATGGGCGCTGAAGTCGGCGAATTGCCAACTCCAGAGCAAGCCATTTTAAAAGGCGGCGAAATTATTCATGAAGTGGGCACCACCCGTATGGGCGCATCGCCAAAAGACTCAGTCACTAACCAATGGGGTCAAAGCTGGGACTGCCCTAACATCTTTGTGATGGATGGCGGCGTCTTTGCCTCTAACCCTCATAAAAACTGTACTCTGACCATTATGACGCTGGCGATGCGTAACTCATCCTGGCTTTCAGCGCAGTTAAAACAAGGAGCGATCTGATGGCCAAGGATCAAAACACCACAGCAGATCAGCACCAGATGCAGTACAAATCTGGCATGACCAGACGCGATTCGTTAAAACTGATGATGGCATTAGCGGCCAGCACTCTGTTACCTGCAGTGTTAGCAGGCTGCGACAGTGCGCCGGTCAGTACAACTGATGCGGGAACAGGTGCAGCAAAAGTAACGGCCGAACATTGGCCAGAGCTAAAGTTATCCCCTATCACAGCAACAGGTTATGGCAAAGATCCAAACTTAATTTTGCTGCCAGAATCACCATGGCCTTTGACCTTAACTCAGGCTCAGCTGACTTTAGTGGCCGTGCTTTCGGATATTCTGGTGCCCCGTGAAGGCAGTGTGCCTAGCGCTTCTGAAGTACATGTACCAGCCGTTGTCGATGAATGGGTCAGTGCGCCTTACGAGCGTCAGCAACAAGACAGAATTACTATTTTGTCGGCCCTGGCCTGGATAGACGATGAAGCGCAAATGCGTTTTAACAAAACCTTTGTCGCGCTCACTAAAGTGCAGCAAAAAGCCATTATGGACGATATAGCCTTTGATACTGCCGACACTCCGGTTCAGTTTAAACGCATAGCCACAGCCTTTGGCCGCTTCCGCAGTTTGGTACTGGCGGCGTTTTTCTGTACACCGGAAGGCATCAAAGACATAGGTTATGTCGGTAATGTGCCTATAGGTGGCGATTATCCTGGCCCGACAAAAGAAGCTTATGCCCATTTAGACAAGGTATTAGCGGATTTAGGTTTAACTGAATACGCCTATCCTATTCAGGCATGACGAAGCAGCTTGTTGCGGTATCAAACGGGCGGGGATAAACCCCGCCCCTTGTTTTAACCTTGCTCAGTTAGTCTGTTTCAGCTGGTAAAGCGCCAATAGACTGCAGAACTTCGCGCACTATAGCTTCTCTTTTGTATAAATCTGCCATTCGTTCTGGCGTATCTATATTTAGCGCAAAAAACACAGGACCTGTAGGCCATTCGACATACCCAACCCACCAGCCAAAGCGTCCTTCCCAGCCGGTTTTAGCTCTTAAGATCCACTCCTTGCCTGCCTCATTGATCATCATATCTTTGACCAGCAGTTGATGTTCTTTGGCAAAAGGCAATTGATTCAGATAGAGTTTTTTTAAAAACGCTATTTGTTCCTCTGCAGAAATAGCCAGCTTGCCATCCACCCAATAAGTACCTTTGTCTGTTGATGGGTTGGCATTGCCATAGCCAATTTTTTGCAGGTACTCGCCTGCCCGCTTTTCACCAATCTGTTTGGCAAAGATTTCATAGACCCAAAGCGCTGAGGTGCGCATCGCAGAGCGTAAATTCTGATCCTGATTATGGCCTGCAAAACTGCGCTCTACACCATCCCAGCGAAACAGCTGAAATTCATCCTTTAGCACACCTGCATCCAACGCCATCAGGCTGTGTGGGATTTTAAAGGTAGAAGCCGGAGACATGCGCTGTTTGGCACGTTCCGGGTTAAACACCAGTAATTTAGCCGGTGTTACCCGCTCATCCGCAATCACCAGCGTACCTTTGGCATTAAATTTGGTGAAAGTCGCTTGCCAGTTTGCTTGTTCGATAGGCACTGCGGCCAGACAAAGTTGAGCACAAGTTATGAAGAAAACAGCAGAAATAATTTTTAGAACAGACACTTTAATTCCTCTAGGTTGATCAATTCACATCCGCAGTTGCTCAAAACTGACTCCGATGGCCTGGGCTGGAGCTCAATTCGTTAGCTCGCAGTTTTTCCAGTAATAATCCAAGCTCTGTCGCGACCAGCTCTGGTTCATCAAACTGAACAAAATGCCCACTTTTATCCGTTAACACTGCACGCCCCTGAGGAAAGGCTAAAGCCCATTTCTGCCAAAGCTCCCCCCACATAGCCCTGCCTCTGTCGGTGAAAAACAGGTTAGCGGGTTTTGCTATTTTTTTAACTGAAGCAATAACTGTAACGGGCATATCTTTGATTTGGGGATAGTCAGGTAAAGGTCTTTTGCTCCAAAAATCCAGATAGTTGTTTGACATCCCCTGCGCCATATCGTCTAGCTTTATTTGGGCAATTTCTTTATTGCCTTGCTCAAGATTGATAGCGCGTAAGATATCTACATCGTGTTCCGAGGACGGATCAAGCAACAACAGAGCTTTTACTTTTGACGGATATGCAGACGCAAAATCGCGGGCTATGCTGCCACCATAGGAATGGGCCATGTAGATGACCGGAGCTTGAATAGCCAATTGATTAAGCAGTTCAGCTGCAAAATTGGCGTAATCCATGGAGGTAAAATGACGTTTGATTTGGCTTGATTTACCATCACCGACTCTGGAGTAACGAATCACTTTCGCAAGCTTACTAAGCGACAAAAAAACCGGTTGCCAGTCTGCCATGCCGCCACCAGCGCCAGCTTCCAACAAGACCACTTCGGGCCCGGCGCCTGCAATCTCGTATTCAAGCTTAAACTCACCAACTTGTACAAAATGTGTATCAGCTGAATATACAGTCGTGGAGAACATCAACAACATCACAATAACAAACTTCACACGAGCACCTCATTCAAAATAACGCTGTGCATGCAACGGAGAATCAGGTTTGCAACCCAACGTTAGCTAATGCAGTAATGCAGATATCTACTGTTTATGTAAGGTAAAAACCGCAAAATCGTCAGTTGCAGACAGCTTTACAGACAGAATTTTGTAGTACCCAAGCGATACCCCATCTTTTTCAAAGGCATAACTTAAGGTATTCGACTTTTGAGGGAAAACCGTTTCTGTTGAGCTTCACGGCAATTCAATATCAATCAGTTCTTCGTAAATACGCAGGTTGCGAGGTTTAACGCTTTTCGCGTCAATAAATAAAGTGTCCATAGTTTCCTACGTTATGCCATTTTTCTGCAGGCTCAAAACTAAGGGTAAAATCATTTAGTTTCAACAAGTTTATCTAAAAACCACCTTGATAAAACGTAAAAAGGCAGCTGTTTACAAGCAGCTGCCTTTGTTTCACTCAGTACCAAAATACTGCTTTTACTTTAAGTCAAAACGGTCAGCGTTCATCACTTTATTCCAGGCAGCGACAAAGTCGCGGACAAACTTTTGCTTGTTATCATGCTGGGCATAAACTTCAGCCAAAGCACGCAACTGAGAGTTGGAGCCAAACACCAGATCAACCCGGCTGGCGGTCCACTTCAACGCACCCGTTTTACGGTCTTTACCTTCAAACACTTCGGCTTCTGCAGAGACCGGAGTCCAGACTGTGTTCATATCCAACAGATTGACAAAAAAGTCGGTGCTCAATGTGTCAGCCTGTTTAGTGAAAACCCCATGCGCCGATTTGTCTGCATTGATATTTAACACCCGCAGACCACCGAGCAGAGCTGTCATTTGTGGCGCAGTTAAAGTGAGTAACTGAGCTTTATCCAACAACAGCTCTTCAGCTTTGACTGAGTAGCGGCCTTTAACATAGTTACGGAAACCATCAGCGACCGGTTCCAGCACAGCAAAAGACTCCACATCAGTTTGCTCTTGTGTCGCATCAGCACGACCCGGCTTAAAAGGCACTTCTATAGCAACACCGGCATTTTTTGCGGCCTGTTCAATAGCTGCAGCACCTGCCAGTACAATTAAATCAGCCAGAGACACCTTACGGCTTGCTGACTGCTGATTGAAACTGGCTTGAGTTTGTTCAAGCACAGAGAGTACTTTGCTTAATTGCGCAGGCTGATTGACGGTCCAATCTTTTTGTGGTGCCAGACGAATACGGGCGCCGTTGGCACCACCGCGTTTATCTGAGCCACGGAAGGTAGAAGCTGAAGCCCAGGCGACTGAAACCAGCTCTGAAATAGATAAGCCGGACGAGAGAATATTACTTTTCAGTGCAGCGATATCCTGAGTATTGATCAGTTCATGTTTGACCGCTGGTACCGGATCTTGCCAAATTAACTCTTCCGACGGTACCTCAGGTCCTAAATAACGTGCCACAGGCCCCATATCACGGTGCGTTAATTTGAACCAGGCCCGGGCAAACACATCGGCAAATTCCTGCGGATTCTGATGAAAACGTCGTGAAATAGGCTCGTAAATCGGGTCCATTTTCAACGCTAAATCCGCGGTAGTCATCATGGGGGCGTGACGAACTGAAGGATCGTGAGCGTCAGGCACTGCTGTGGCTGCTGATTCGTCTGTTGGGATCCACTGATGAGCGCCTGCCGGGCTTTTTACCAGTTTCCAGTCATAGGCAAATAAGGTATCAAAATAGCTGTTGTCCCATTGGGTTGGTGTTGGAGTCCAGGCGCCTTCAATACCGCTGGTTGTGGTATGTACACCTTTACCTGTCCCAAAGGCGTTTTTCCAACCCAGCCCCATCTCTTCCAGTGGTGCAGCTTCAGGTTCAGGGCCTACCAAGGCCGCATCGCCGGCCCCATGGCACTTACCAAAGGTATGGCCACCCGCCACTAACGCGACAGTTTCTTCATCATTCATCGCCATACGGGCAAAGGTTTCGCGAATATCGCGTCCGGAAGCGACTGGATCAGGATTACCATTCGGACCTTCAGGGTTGACGTAAATCAGGCCCATTTGCACTGCCGCGAGCGGATTTTCTAATTCACGATCGCCAGAGTAGCGTTTATCGCCCAGCCACTCGGTCTCAACACCCCAGTAAATATCCTCTTCCGGAGCCCAGATATCCTCACGGCCGCCTGCAAAACCGAAGGTTTTAAAGCCCATCGATTCCAGTGCGCAGTTACCGGCCAGTATCATTAAATCGGCCCAGGACAATTGATTGCCGTATTTTTGCTTGATTGGCCATAATAAACGGCGGGCTTTATCCAGGTTGCCGTTATCCGGCCAGCTATTGAGCGGTGCAAAACGTTGTGAACCTGTGGATGCACCACCCCGGCCGTCGCTGGTGCGGTAAGTACCGGCACTGTGCCAGGCCATACGAATAAATAACGGGCCATAGTGACCATAATCTGCCGGCCACCAGTCTTGTGAATCGGTCATCAGGGCATACAGATCTTTTTTCACCTGGGCCAGGTCAAGTTTTTGAAAAGCTTCAGCGTAGTTAAAAGGCTGATCCATAGGATCAGACAAAGAAGAGTGTTGATGTAAAATATTTAAATTTAACTGATTCGGCCACCAGTCGCGATTCGAAGTGCCGCCGGCAGCCGACTTGGTCAAAGCGCCGTGCATCACAGGGCATTTGCCCTTGGTATTGTTATCCATCTGTAACTCCAATTGTTGCTGTTATGAGGGATTGCTCCCTTCGAATGGCGATAACTCTGCAATCGGAACCTGCACATCCTCGCATGTTATCGATCAATATCGTCTTTGTTCTGACACCTGAATTCAGAGCATGTGTCAGCTTATGTTGATGTGCTCTGTCATCACAGACTGTGGTACTCAACAGCAGTCTACCTGATCCAAACCTTAAGCTTTAATGAAAAAATTCAATGCCTTAAATCTGTATTTCAGATACTACAGAGTGAGAATTAAGCATAGAGTTCCCATAAAAGTAGCTTAAGAGCCAGCGATGACAAATAAATTACGACAGAACCGGAGGATAGATTGTTGAAAGGTACCAATGAGCAACAAAAATGATACAGAGCCAAAGTGGTCGATACAGCATAAAAAAAACGCGCTTAGCAGCAATCTAAGCGCGTTAAAGGGGTTACGTTTATCAACAACAAGAACTCAGTAATAAAAGTTCTTCTGCAACAGGCTCAGCATCGCCTGCCCCAGTTTCAAACTATTATTTCGTATAAACAGCGCCGCTCAAGTTTAACGCGCGACCTATCTGAGCTAAAAACCGATTGATCCGACGCACCAGCAGCAGAGAAGATACGCTACGCTCTGTCGTGCTCACGTTAGATTTTTCTACTGTGGTATTGATACTGTTCATGTTCAACCTCGTTAATTCTGAGAAAGTGTTCATCCGAAAACGTGGTTATTATGCTGTAAATTTAACCAACTCACTAACGAGATAATTTATAGCCTAGACATTAGTTTTTCTAATACAAAAACACCAACCTCGCCATAACTAATTCAGCTTGCTTTCATATTCACCATTCATAAAAAATACATACAACCAATAAAAATGCTGTAAAAGCAGTTAATTATGCATTTTTAATTATTCAGCCCCAACAAAAAAGGCATAAACCATTTATAGTTATGCCTTTTCAAAGAGATTTATTTAATTAGCTGTTCTAATAAAAAACCAAAGGGACAAGCGAGTGAGAAACTTAAGCGACTGCTGAAAACTTAAGCAGCCAGTTCATCTGCTGCTTGTGTCACTTCGGTTAGTACAACGGCCGTTTTAGCAGCATCTGTCGTATCCTGCTCTTTACCCTTGTCTTTGGCCTGATCTTTGTCTGCAACTGATGCTTTAGTGTGTTTGGTTTTCTGATTCAGCGTTTGGATCACCAGCTCTTTTTGCTGAGCTAAATACAGCGCCAGATCTTCACGTTGTTGCTCATCCGGGATTAACTCACTTTGCCCCAGCATTACAAAGAGTTCATCAGCAATATCCAGCATCCGGTCATAGGCGTCTGCTTCGGGCTTTGAACTAAAGGTCATTTTTTCTACTCCAGCGCGCTCTACAATGTATTTAATAATAACGGCCATAAATCCTCCTGCGTTTGATACTGAACATTTATACAGCAACCACTGTTTATTTGTCCAGTATTTTTTATAAAAATACGCATCGCCTCTTTCCTGCTTTTGCCGTAGCATAAAGTAATGATTTAAAGTAAAAATTTCAGGCTAGTGTCAGAAGGATTTTGTATGCAGCATCTGTGGGCCGAACGCCGTCTTGCCGAACAGAGTCAAAGACCAAACGATCACCGTTCCCCCTGGCAAAGAGACAGAGCCCGAATTCTGCACTCTGCCGCTTTTCGCCGCTTGCAGGCGAAAACCCAAATCATGGGCATAGGCCAGAATGACTTCTACCGCACTCGTCTGACTCACTCTTTAGAGGCGGCTCAAATAGGCACAGCGTTAGTGGCTCAGTTAAGTTATCAGCAAGAAGACCCTCTACTTCGGGCCTTACTGGCGCAAGACAGCCTGATGGAGGCCTTGTGTCTGGCGCATGATTTAGGTCACCCTCCTTTTGGAAGAAAATTTTAGGAAGTGACTGAAAACGTATTCAAAGGAAGAGCATCAACTCTTAACTCATTATATCACAAGGGATTAAAATTTCAACACCTAAAATTATCACATACGGTTTTTCGCATACAAATTTAGATCGGTAACAATTTCACATTGAATAATTGAAGAGCTTACAGAAATTGAGTTCTTAACGTGACAACTCATCCAAACTAGCAAGACAGTTTTGTTCAAATAATTCCATAAAGATCTGTACCTCTGGCATGTCTTTTTTAAAGACTTCAATCATCGCGGACAACCTTTTCTCGACTGTGATAAATTCTGGATTGTGAAATTTTAATTCGTCGCAAGCCTTAAAGTACGCAGTCAATACATCAGCGGCTTTTACCAGCTTTTTGTACTCTTTATCCACCTTTTGTTGAACAAGAAGCTCGTTAAAAAGCGGTTGTAATTTTTCAGGTAATGACTTTAAACACTCAATTTCAGCCAGTTCTTCAATTTTCTTGAACTCTGCGGTCAATGCTGGCGAACTATACTTTGTTACATGATTTATGTCTTGAAGCTTTGTTTCCGAAACTTCGTGATACAGAGCAATTGTGGCTGCCTTCTCCGGGTTAATGTTTCCGCCGCAATACACATTTTTTACAGTCGCTAACAAGTGCGCTATAACAGCAACTTGATGGCTATGTTCGGCTACATTTTCTTCTTTCACCAAGTGCATTGGCGACCAACGCTTTATAAGGTTCATACGAAGAATCCACGCCAAAAATGAACTGTTTTTCATAACTGATATCCCTTATTTAATAAATATTTTTAACTTTCCATACTATATTGTTAATTCATTGATATGTCTCTTGTCGTGCGAATGTCTTATTTCTGAACTGATCACACATACGTGCTCATCGTCAAAATAGAAAAATTAATATTCAACCGTGGTGCAATCAATCAACTTTTATATTCCAAATTTTCTTTTTGATGGCTATTATTTCTTCAGCACTCACTTAGATGTGTTGGTTACAACGATAAATGAGCATTTTGCGAATACCACCATCTGGATTGTCTGCTGGATAACTATAAATTTCAGTACTTACGTCAACAGCTCTGTTGCTGCATATTGAACACTTTTCGCTGAATTTTATTGTCACCAGTTTACTCTAGCTATGTTCAAGATTTCTGGGGCAGAGGCTGCCTTTAATTCACTTTTGCAAATCGCAACAATGGCGATGGGATGAATCTGCCATTTCGTAAGCGAAATGTGTGCTAATGTATAGTCTTTCCGCACCAGAAAATCACTCTTCACTAACGATGTGGCATTGAATATCACCTAAAACTGAAACGCAGTGTAAATTATTTTATCGTCACCTGACCGTTCATTAGCATTGGTAAAAGCCAGTCATGGAGGATTTTTAGCTTTTGGTTTTCATTAGCATTAACGGAGATTTTTTTATAAATAAAGCCTGCTTTTTCCTCGAATTTTTCAAGCAACATCTTGGTCGGTAATACTATTGGACACCTATTTATATGGGCTCCTGTGAGATTATTTATATTCGTGCCAAGACACTGATTTTTTATGTAGGCTCGAAACCAATTGGATTGTAGAAAAGTATTAACAAAGGACATACAGCTTTCATTAGGGACTACTTTTGAGCAAAATGCACCAAAGGCCATAGGTTCCTCGAAGTAGTAAATTCCATTTTTTCCAACATGCTCTTTGCTTCCGCTTGACATTACAATGATTGTTTCATGCGCCCTAATTACTTGAGAGTTACTTACGAGTGATGCTGGTACATAAACTAAATCTTCAATGTCAACTATATTCCCTGTGACATTTGTTGCGCGTAGGATACCTATTGCCTTTTCGTTTGCATTCTCCATTGTATCTTCTTTGCCATATGTGACTCCTCGCTCTAATTTAATTAAATTTCCGAGAATCGATTCACTCCAGCCCTCCGGAATCTCCCGCTTTAGGATTGGGTTATAAACCATTTTTCCACCAGAGGTTTTGTAGGGTTTTCCGTTAGCGTCGGGGAAGTCAAACTGCACAAACCAATAGTCGTAAAGGGTTTTGACCATGGCTTCTAACTCTGTATTAATACGGTTATTGAGTTCTATTTTGTCTTCAACAGCTGAAAGTACATCTGCAACTTTCACCTGTTCAGGCTTCTCTGGACCATGAAAGGGTATGCTGGATAAAATACCGGTGTTCAAGTTTGGCATTGTTGCGCCAACAGCTTGACTGACTATCCAACTTTTTATTTTCGACGTACTGAGGTAATAAGTTAAAAATCTCGCATCGAACTTATTTCCCGGTCGGAGTAATAAGCAACCAGTACCGCAGAAGTAACCCTCTTCGCTTTTTCTGATCAGTGCTTTTTGTGTAACATCGCCTCTTCGACTGTAAACTATGTCATTTTCTTTAACGATATATTTAGAAAGGCGTTTTGCATCAGCTTCTGTTATAAATGCGATGTTTGAAAGATCAACTCTGTTGTTTTTCATGTTTGCTGGCATGATGCAAGGAACGCCTTGCGGTACATAGTCAGAAGCATGAAGTTGGCTTCCAAATGGACCTGTATGTATTTTCCCTCCGCCAGAGCTTACCAAACTGCCAAGCTTTCCATTCAGTGCGTTAGTCATATTTCAAACCCGCCAACTGTTTCATAATTTCAGCGTCCAGTTCGCGAGAGTGGCTAAACAGGCATTCCAAATTTCTGTTAAAGCCCTGTATTTTCTCGGCGAACTGCTTTGGAGTAATGTCCACATACTCGACTTTGATATCGAAGTATTGGCCTGCACTTAGCGAATAGTTTTTGGCTTGAATCTCTTCATAGCTGACAGTAACGGAGAAATCCTCTAATACCTTTTTAGCATTGAAGGTATCAATAATACACTGTTCTTCACTCTCACTAAGTACGGTCTTTTGATTCTTACCGTCTTTAATTTTTTCACCCAAGCTAGATGCATCAATGAGTGTGACTTTACCTTTGTTGCTGCCATCAATAAACAAGATTGAAACATTGGTGCCGGTGGTGGCAAATATATTGGAGGGCATGGATATTACTCCAGCTAGCATTTTGTGTTTTACCAGATATTCTCGTATGCCTTTGTCGATACCTGATTGAGCCGTGATAAAGCCGGTTGGCACAACTACAGCTGCTTTTCCATCCGGTTTCAGTGAATAAATGATGTGCTGTAAGAACAACTGGTAGATTTCCATCTTGTCCTGAGCTTTGGCTTTAACTTTTGGGATACCAGCGAAAAAACGATCTTTGTTTTCTTTGCTGTCGAGAGTTTCGCGAAAATCGCTGAAGTCCAACTTGAAAGGTGGATTGGATACAATATAATCAAATTTCTTTAACTGGGCTCCATCTTTGTGATGAGGGTGGAGCAACGTATTACCCTCGATAACATTCGGAATAGAATGAACAAGATTATTAAGGATTAGATTTAGACGGAGCAGATTGGACGATTTCTTTGAAATGTCTTGGGTAAAGATGCTGCAACGGCTTTCGCCGATCGCATGAGCTACATTCATTAATAAAGTACCTGAACCTGCGGATGGGTCGTAACAGCTCACATTTTTGATTTTGCCTTGTTGTTCGGCGGGCACCAGAATAGCAGCCATAATACGAGCAACCGCGTGAGGCGTGTAATACTCGGCATATTTACCGCCAGAATTGCTGTTGTAGTCTTTGATTAGGTATTCAAAGATAGTGGCGTAGAAATCGAATTTCTGCGTAAAAATCCGCTCAAAACTGAAGTCTACCAACTTATTAATAATCGCTTTACAAAACGCGTCCCGCTTAGAAACTGTCACGTTTTCGCTAATGCGCGTGAATAGCTGAACTTTTTCGCCGGAATCTGTCATTACAGCAAACACATCATTGTTCGCTATCGCGATATCAATCAAAGTGTCATCAAATAAACGTGCGAAGTCAGGCTCGTTTTGTTTGTTAAACAAATGACTGATGAAGTGATGGGGTTTTAAGTGTGCGGTATCACCACTCATTTGTAGCTGAAGCATTTCCAGCTCGTCCTCCCCCATAGCTATCAGGGCGTTTTCCCATTTTTCTGCGCTGGCAACCTTTTTGTCGATTTTTTTTGCCTCAAAAGCAAACTTGTCGTTGAGAAACTTGTACAAGAATACTTGGGTGATTATTTCGAATTCACCTGTACTATTCCCTAAACCATTATTTGCACAAATGCTTTTTAGGCTATCGATCAGCGTTTTAGTTTTTAATTCAAACTCTTGTTCTACCATGTATTTACTGCTCTTTTCGCATTTAACGGGCTCTGCTGCCGGTATTATATTCTTTCAGGTACTCCGCGACGACCAGACGATTAATGAATCTGGATGCGTTGGCATTGAGTGGTATTTTTTGCTGTTTCATAAAACGGTTGATAACCAGTGGCATCATTTGGCGTTCAAAGTAGCCCTCATTATCCAATATTTGGCTGTTATTAAGCACTTGTTCGTCAGCGTCTTGCTTTACGCCGCTTAAGGCTTCAAAAATCTTGCGTTCGTTTTCCGAAACTTCGCCGTGCTCTTTTAAGCGTTTGTGTATCCGCATGTATTTGGCATCGCCCAAGTACTTTTGTCGCAGCTGATTGTTCTGGCGGTTTAGCTCTTTAACCCGGTCGTGAATTTTATTCAGCGCGTCGATATTCGCAACCATTTCAGCTTGGGTCACTTCGCTGAGATTCTTTTTCTTAAACAGTCTTTCAAGTTCTTCTTTCAGGCTAATGAATTTAGGGTCTTGTTGATCAAAGTTGCTTGCCAGCGCTTCGCGGGTTTGACGAAGGGTATTTTTTAACTGGTCAGCCAGAACAAGCTCTTCTTCGCCAACTTTGATGAAGCGAAACACAACATCTTCAAGCGCAACATTGAGCAAGTTGGTGTTATCTTCACCTTTCTCGATGCTTTCTTTTAGATTGAGCATGTCGAGGTGGTTACAGGTTTCCCGATAAAGTATGTTTAGTTTGGCAAAATCCAGATGCTCCAATAACTTATAGTCGCCTTGCAGGCGGATTATATTATACAAGCTCTTCGCGTTCTCTAGCGCTTTTTTCAAAGCTATAACAGTTTCTCGATCCTTGATTTGGTTGATTTGATCGGAAAATATCTCCGCATTTTCGATATCAAAACGGAACAGGATATCTTTGATATGCTCAATTTCGTCAGTAATTTCTTCCTGAGATTTGAACAGATATGAGTAGTGCTCCATTTCATCGCCAAGCTCTGACTGAAGCTCTTCAAAGTAGGCTTTGTTAGTAGCATCAAATTCTTTGCGTATGTCGGCAAAGTCCACTACGTAACCATAACGGAAATCTTTGTAGGTACGGTTTACACGTGTGAGCGCTTGTAGCAGATTGTGCTTGCGGATCACCCTACCTAAATAGAGTTTTTTCAACCGTTTAGCATCGAACCCTGTCAGCAGCATGTTGTAAACAAACAGGAAGTCGATCTTGCCTGCTTTGAAGTCTTCCACCCAGTCTTTACGTTCTTCTTTAGTGCCAATATCGTGCAAGATCAGGGCTGCATTTTTCACTTTGCCCTTTGATGATTTCTTTTGAGTGTCGTGAGGTCCGTCATTAGCTGATGAGTCTGAAGCCTCATAATCAGCTTCGTCTTCAGCTACCTGAGGTAGATCAAATTCCTGAGTGCTGGATTCTTCAGTGCCAGTTCCCTGCGGTTTGTGTTCGGCATATTTTTCACAGAACAGCTTGAACATTTGCTTGGCTTGTTTGGAGCTATCGCAAATGACCATGGCTCCTATGCTCTCATCGTTAAACGCTGCACGACTTTTTTCAAAGTCGGTGACTATGTATTTCAGCATGGGTTTCACAAACCTATGGTCGGAATACAAATCCTCCCTTTCGATGGAACCTTGCTTTAACTCTATTTCTGCCAGCGCCTTTTCAATCTGAAGTTTGTATTCGGTAGATATCGCTTCCCGGATTAGGCGAAGAGTGTAGCCATCGGCAATAGATGCGTTGTAGTAGTATTTATGGATGTAGTCGCCAAAGATCTGTTTAGAACTGATCGCTTTGAATTCCGGATTTTTTTTGGTTTTTTCTTCATCGACAATCAGCGGTGTGCCCGTAAGTGCGATCTTGATGGCGTGAGGATCTGACTGGTAAAGATTAGCTAAAAAACTCCCACGCGGGTTATAGCTGCGGTGTGCCTCGTCCAGAAAGAAAACACGCTGGACGTTGATATCGTAGTCTTTGGTAGACAGCACTTCTGGGTCATCCTCAAACTTCTGAATATTCACAACTGTTATTTCCGGCTTGCCGGAATGGTTGTGAATCACCTGAGTAGCCTTAATGTCTTTTGCAAAGGCTTCACGAGAGCTTATGGTGTGGACTGTCAGACCACGCGCAGTAAATTCCCTTTGTGATTGCTGCAACAGGTCGAGCCTGTCAACAATGAAGTAAAATTTGGGAATGACATGCCGTTTTTGAAAGTAGTCAGTTAAAAAGCGCACATTGTAGAAGGTCAGGGCTGTTTTTCCGCTACCTTGGGTATGCCAAATAATACCTTTCTTTACGCCCTCATTAAGTCTGCGCTCAATAGCTTTTGTAGCAAACATCTGCGGGTAGCGCATTATATGCTTCTGCAAGCCATCGGTTTCAGAAACGTAAGCCAGAGCATAACGGAGAATAAATGCCAGACGGTCGCGACTAACGAGGGAAGTACAGATCCGGTTTGTTGGTCGCTCGGGCTGCTTATTAGTCTGGAACTCTGAGTTGCTGCGGATAACTTCCAGATTGTTATCTTTTAATACCCTAAGCTCGTCTTCCGCCGATAAGGGCTTTAGTAGCGCGGTTAGATTCAGTACCTCTTCTTCACGGAAGTAGTTGAAAATGGGCTTATGATAAGAGCTGCTCGCGTAGAAAGCGCCTTGTACAGGTTCAGGATCGCCGTCGTCATATTCCATGTTGTTGGAAAAAATCATGAATTGAGTGATATTGGCGAATCGTCTGAATTTTGGATTCTGGAAACGCTTATTGATGCGTGCACGCTCGGCCAGAATACCTTCCCGATTGTTAGGTTTTTTCACCTCAATAAAAATTAGCGGCATCCCGTTGATTAGCAGCGTAATGTCTGGCCGGAATTCTTCATCGCCGTTCTGGCAGGTTAGTTCCGTGACTACATGAAAGCTGTTATTGCTAAAGTTTTCGAAATCGATGAGTTTGGTATTTGAGCGTTCGGATAAGCGTTCGAAAAAAGCACGGCCTAAATCCTCGTTATCCAACAGAAGTTTCACAT
The DNA here is from genome assembly GCF_001275035.1 of Rheinheimera sp. KL1. Lineage (NCBI taxonomy): Bacteria > Pseudomonadati > Pseudomonadota > Gammaproteobacteria > Chromatiales > Chromatiaceae > Rheinheimera > Rheinheimera sp. KL1. The sequence continues at coordinate 12,149 of NZ_LAMX01000010.1, read as the reverse complement.
CGCTCAAAAGACTGCTTACGTCATTCTCTGTGATACTTGGGTTTATTTTTTTTACCGCCGTGGCGAACAAATCAGGAAAAATATTGCTATCTATATCCCAAGTTTGATCTTTGAGAGAAAGGTACTGATAGCCTAAACGCATTAAATGCAGAATCGTTGGGATTTTAACTCGAGAATCTTCGTTAAACACTTAACCATCCTTGTTTGAAAATAACAGCGTGGGGCAGTATAACTTCAAAATTACCTGAAATCTCATTGCATTAAAAATCGGAGAGTTTTCGGGGGGGGTATTTGCACCCGTGGCTTATAACTCACGGTCTAAAACAACTGAAAACATACACAATCACCTGAATTAAAGTGCACGACTCATATCAATTCGAATCGCTTTCCCGACTTCCACGCTCATAACCAACCCCACGGCCCTTAGCGCCTTACAATTCTCTCTGCTAGCAACAAGCTATCGCAATTGGATTATATATTTCCGCTGGGATTTCGGCTTCCAGTCTACCTAAAACTAACCCTTCCGTATTGGACTCGCAAATCACCGAGAAATCGGTCGGGTTTGATATGCGGATAACAACGGGATTGTTATTTTCCTTATCCAGATAACCTCCTGATAAATACTAGAGAACCACCAAATTTCATTCCCATAACGGCAGAGTAAAGCAGGTCAATATTCGATATAAACGATGGTTCAGCTTTGCCTGCAAATAATGCAAAACCCCATGCAAATCGAAAAATGGCTTTTAATCACTCAGAACCGACACATGAGAATTACAATATCGCTCAAACTCTAATTCAGTGCATGATCTAATATATATTTCATATTTTTTTCCAGCAATTACCACTATATTGCGCGAAGCATTAAGGAATTTTTGCAGCACGTTAGATATCCGCCCGTAATACTCATGCGAGTCTCCAACATATTCTCCACTATCATTTACTTCAAACAATTCGGCTATAACAATAGCATCTCTAATCTTAATAATGCATTTCTGATTTATAATGTGATTTTCTGACACATAAAGCGTTTCTACTTTTTCTTCGGTGCCATTGGTTGAAAACCCAAGAAAGTAGAATGCCTCTCCATTGAAATCAGATTTTTTAATCTTTGAGCAGCCAAACTCATCATCAATAGCACTTAAAGCCTCAAAAACAATGTCTTGTAGAGCTTGCTTTGCTGGGCTATCTGGGTCCGCCGACCGATTGAACGACGTTCCTATTGGGGCTGGTGATGAACCGATGCTATTAAAAAATACATCAGCTTCATCTTGCCAGTTTATCCAAGGTTTCCAATATATAGGTGCAAAACGAAACTTCGAAAATTCATCTCGAAGTTGAACGTGTTCACGTAATGTATTGTCTATAAACATATCAGTAACAACAATTCTGACGGCCAGCAATTTAAAATGAACACCATTTATTTTAATTTTGTATTCAAATATACCTCTCGCAGGCTCTTTTAAATCCGAGCTAGGCTGCCACTCACTAGCAAAAATTTCCGGTAGAATTTGTAATTGGGTTTTCTGGGGGGATAAGCCAAATATGCTCCAAATCAAGTTCGTCAGTGGTATTGGGCTGGATGGTTTATGCACAAAATTTTGAAATCGCTCACATAGAAATTCAACATTGTTTTTAAGGTAATTTATTGAATTTTTGCTCGAATGAGGATTTAAATGGCAAAATGGATAAACAATAGATTTCAGGCTATTGCTTTCTAGTTTATTACAAAGATCATCATAATCATGACATTGATATATCGCCTGCGCGATAAAATTTTTGGCTTTTGTTAGCGAACAATCAAGTAGCTTTGACGCTCGCTTAGCTTGCAAAAATATATTTTTTGATAAATTCGATTCAGACATATGTGCGCCGCTCTCATCCAAGAAAGTACGGACATCAACTCCTGCAAAGGCTGAGGTCTCCAACGAACATAGTAAATAAGTTGTCTAGATGCATCGACTTCGGCCAATAAGCGCAGGTCCGGGCTGTCTAGTCAACCCATCCACAACATGATAGCAAACAAAAATAAAAAATAAAGCATTTAATTATTGATCGTTATCTAAAAAAAATGAAGGCTTGAGAGAGAAAACATCAGTAATCAATTGTTTAGTCGTTACTTTTATTATTTGTGAAATCGGGCTAGATGATAGCTCGATTAAAAGTTGAGGCAATACTTCAACAAACCTGTTTAATATATCTTCGTCTGCGTCTGGCTCCACTGCGGCTAAAAAAATCATACCACTATATTTGTTTGAATTAATCTTCCGCTTGATGTCAGCTAAAGACTTTTCGTTGTAAAAATGCTTCGCAAGCAACATTTGTACTTGATTCTGTGGCATGTCTAAATGCTTTGCCAGACGTAAAGATTGCCGCTTTAAATTTGAAAGAAGCTTCGTATTATTAAAAGTAACAGACATACTTACCCTGCGAAAACCGCAGAATGCCCATCGCGCATGTCTACAGATCACAAGTTAAGTTCTTATTTTTAGGTAGGTGATTCGACTTTGTTTTGACGGTAACAGGCAGCCTACCGCTACCAATACGAACATTATAAACTCAAGTAACAGGAATTCTATTCATTAGTATCAATATCCAACTATCTAGTCCAAAAATCCTGTGTTACTGGCGATACTTTTTGACGATTCAGATCAGCATGCTTATAAAACCAGCTGCCTTTATATCTAATATCAGCAAGCCCTGACACAGTGATGCGTTGTTGAATTGCATTTTCTGCTAGCTCTCAATATCGAAAATGCTAAATTTTCCTTTGCTGAAGAGGAGTAGCGTTTGATATTTTTGAACTATTACCTTGTCGAAACCATTTTTACACCAGTACCCACTAAGTGCTTCATGGGTTAGGCTGCAAGCTTCACCGAAATCAAGAATTGGGGTCGAATTATTATGGTACGCAAGTAATATGTTCTCATCATATTTTGTAAAGCCGGCTGCAAATTTCTTATGTTTACTTTCGACCGTATCGACTACAGAACGAGCAAAATCTATTTCAACACGATTCCCCATCCAAGCAGGACCTATAAGTTTCTGACGCTTTGCAATCACCCTAAGCTCATCCAAGGAACGTCCAGTCTGCCCCCATTTGAATAGTGCAGGATCAACAACTGATTGCTCCCCTTTCGCTTCTGGAAGCGAAATTGCTCGCGCATAATCTTGGTTAATAATTTCTGTTAATTCAATGCCTTGAGAAACAAGGCCATTCTGAACGAAAAAGTCGGGGCGCTCTCTTTTTTTCAACTCGAGTGGCAGACTTAGCAACCCTGCCTTATTAAACCCTAAGAGCATATGGTGTATTTGCCACTGCTCACATTGGTCTTTGGTTCTTCCTTTACCTCTTGGGGCTACATCGATAGCTAAATCAGCGATGTGCTGTATTAACTCTATTTCTGTTATTGCTCTAAAATTCACGACTCCCCCATATAAGAGTAAACGTCACCAACCTTTTTTGGGCGGGCTTTATGCACCATCAGAGCCACAGCTGATAGATATAGTTAAAACTTAGAGGGCAATGATTTTGTATCTTCCTAAATTACAACGAAAACACCAGACTACCTGTTGTACTTTTTAGTAACCACCATTACTGCAATCATTAGGTTGTTTAATTGTCCGCAATGAGCTGTGAGCGAACGTTGAGACCCAAAGAAATATACTCATTACCCTTAGTGCTACTTTGTTTGTTCATTTATACTTGCCGATAGCTGCATACTATACCTGTGTCTGTTCTAATGAACTGTTGAACCATTGGTCGATATGGTGCGAATGTTATGCACTCTAATGCAAGACAAGAAAGCTTAGTAGAAATAGTCTGCGCGTACTCTAGACAGTCGTATTTTCCATAATCATCTAATGCAGCTTTTGCTATCAAATCTAAATCACTAACATATTTATCAAAATCATCTCTTTTGCAGCGTATTTTATAAAGCCCAGCCGGGTCGCTTGGAATGGGAAACCTTACTGACTGAATCTCTTGGCAGTCAGGTAGTGCAATAATCTCTTGGATACAATAAAGCTGGTGATTCGAAATATTTATGGGTGCTGAATGCATCACCAGATCCCTATAGTCACCTAACTCCTTTAGCCAGCCACAGTCGTCCATACACTCTTTAAGACGTTGTTCAAAAGGACTCAACTGGTTACTTTTTTTCAGTGATTTGTGTAACCCTCCTGCTGTCGCTATCTCTTTACCCGCCTCTTTTAGCGCGCCTCCATTAGAAAAATGATAAATAAATTCCGATAAGTAATCGCGCAAGATACAAGCATCAAACAAAAATGAATGAAATCTATAATATACAACGTCTGTGAATCCATCCTGAAAGCGTTGACCATGTTTAGGTTTTGATCTTATATCTAAAGCATTCAGTTGATCACGATAAGACAAAGAGAGATCTCTTAGTCTTATGTTTAGTGATGTAAGCTGATACGAGATCCTTTTAGATAAGTCATAGCAAAATCCATTTTTATGTTTATACGATGCATTTCCAAGCTGATGCCATAACTGTGAAGCATCCCAGTTTGGCCAAATCTGTTCTTGAGCAGAGTAAGATCTCCATTGAGTTGGTGATGAACCAATTGCTTCACTTTCATGAGTAATAAATTCGACACCAACAACTTTAAGCCCTATTTGCTTTACCGCTGTATATATTTTTCCATATGTAGGTATTGTTATCTCACAACTTTTGCCAGATAAAGTGTTAGGCCAAATTCTAACAATGTCAGATTGGGGCTCACTAATCGCTAGTAAACCACCATGGAGGTGAACTTCACGTCCACAAACCGGCCAGTTCTCTATCAAGATTTTTCCTTAAAAACGTTATTAGTGAGCTGGTAATCTTCACATGAAAATAAATTACCTAAATTGACGCTGAAAGCTCTCTAAACTCATCAAGCGCGAAGCGGTCAGTCATCCCACTTATATAGTCAATTATTAATCTCGACCGGTAGTACAACTCCAGCTTACCGTCGTCCAGCGATTTCTGCGGTTTATCAAAAAGTGGTTTTACACTCTCAAAATAAGTCCGTTTATGTTTACTGGACAAACCGTGGAATAATCTCGTCTCAACAGGCGCGGTTTTCAAAAAGTCTTTTTTTGACAATTCTTCAAATTCCTCGAAGCTTAGTTGCAGCAACGGTGTAAATAAATTAAGAAGGCCGGATATTACTGCATAACCTTTCAGCTCAAGCCGCTCAACCTCTCGGTGTGAAAAAACCTTGGAGGTAGCAACCTTCTTCAACGTTTCTGTAGCCAAATTAAACTTATCACTTCCACCAAGTAAAGGTTCGTCAAAAGTTCCGTTATAAATAGAGTTGTGATTATCAACAAACCTGTCAGCTGCGTATTGAGCAAGATCATTCACTAAAATTGTTCTAAGGGTAAGCATGTACTTATGATTTTTATTGTGAGATTCAGAGTCATATTTTTTAAGTGCTTTATCCGCTATGTCAGGTAGATATCGATCCCCCTCTATACTCCCAGAACCTTTTAAAGACTCCCACGTGTCATTGATTGCCTGATGTAACTGATGGACAGTTAATATTTCTTTGTCCAATGCATCGTCCAAATCAGCAATGCAGTACGAAATATCATCAGCAGCTTCCATGATGTATGTGAGAGGAAAACGGCAACCCTTATCAATTTTTAGTGCGTGGTTCAGGCGCTCGATGAAATTCTGCTCAGAGTAGTAATATCCGGGTTTCTTCTTTCTATATGCAAATGCATCTCCTTGTGCAGGACTGCCTTCATAAGCCGCTCTTGTATATTTAATGAGGCATGCGATCTGTGTGAAAGTGAGATTTAGATTTTGTAAGTTATGAAGTAGTCGAATCGCCTGAGCATTTCCCTCAAACGTCATTAAGTCGCTAATCAGCAGTTCGTTTTCTACGCCAACACCATACTTTTCAATGAAAATACCCTTCAACTTACTCTGAGCCCAAATGTTGATGGCCTTTTCACCAAAATGACCGAAAGGAGGATTGCCAACATCATGCAGTAAACAAGCTATTTCGATAGCACTGATAAATCCGTCACGTTTATCATCCAAACCTATGGCTTCTATAACACCTTTTTGGTCAAATCGTTTTAATACCAACTTTGCTATATAACGGCCTGTTTGTTGTACTTCTAAGGAATGAGTCAATCGACTACGGACAGCAGCGTTAGTTTCGAGTGGGAACACTTGTGTCTTTTGCTGAAGTCTTCGAACAGCCGCAGAGTTAATCGCTCGACCACGGTCGCTCTCCATCTCCTCATCAAAATTTCTGCCAGTTATACTTGAAGTAGTCCACCTATCACATCGAAGTTTTACGTTGTAATCCATTCGTTTAATCCTTTTTTGTATCCAGATATTTGTACAAGGTTGTTCGGCTTACTTTAAAGTGTTCAGCAATTTCACCCATACTAATTTCGTTACTCAAAGCTAGCGCTCGGGCTTTTTTAACATCCTCGGGAGACAACTTTGGCTTTCTTCCGCCGACACGACCTCGCGCTCGTGCGGCATTAAGACCACTCTTGGTTCGCTCGATAATCAGTGAGCGTTCAAATTGAGCAACCGACGCAAATATGTGAAAGATGAGTTCACCCGCTGGAGAGCTTGTATCGATACTCTCAGTTAGTGACACAAACTGTATGCCCCTTGCCTTAAACAATTCAACTAGACCAATGAGATCTTTAATAGAGCGACCAAGTCGATCTAATCGCCACACTACTACTTTGTCCCCTTCACGCAGACTGTCTAACAATCGTTCAAGTTGAGGCCGAACCTTTGATGCTGCTGAAACTTTCTCTTCGAACACTCGCTCACAACCATAACGCTTCAAAGCGTCAATTTGAAGCGCCGGATTTTGATCATTTGTACTGACTCTCGCATAACCTAAAATCATTCTGAAAACGTACCTTTTATTTACATAGATAACTTAACAAGTTTATTTACAGCTTGTCGAGTGAAAAGTAGGCTATTCACAAAATAAAAATAGATGTAAGGAAAACGGACGTTTACTAAACAAGTGCACCATCGAGTAGATTCTCATTATATGCAAAGCGAATATGTAAGCATTAAACAAACTCGCTATCTCAGCGATGCGCAGAGCAAACGTTCCTCTAGCTTTGCTTCAAGACACAGCAATTTTGATTTTAATCTTCGGTTTAAAATCATCCAAATGACCCAAGCTATATAAGAGATATGCCTTTAACTCGACAACTTGCCTCAAGTAGGGCAAAGGTTTTTCCAGTGAAAAAATTTAAAAGAAATGCTGAAGTATTCGATACATTAGAGTTATTTAGCAATTTGGCATCTCAGTATGGATATGACTTACGAGATCCTGCGACCACAGATGATTTCGCAAACAAAGTAGAAGCAAACAACGAGGACAGAAATGCTACCAAGCGCGACTTCGCAGACAAGAAAAACTTAATCCACGTCAGCTTAAGAAACTGCGAAAAAAACAACAACGGTCTGGGCTTGTTGGCAGCAAATTCGAGGGTATGTGTAAAACTCAGCTCAAGCCTGCGTCGCTATTTTCAAGTCAAAACCGCCAAAGGGTTGATATAACTGAGTTTACATTTGTTATGAATATTGACAGCTAACTGTCTGAAATCTACCAGAGCAAGCTCGAAAATAAGAGTTTGTTAGCTACGATTTTTCGCGGTGTAACTCAACTCAAGTCGATCAATCAGCGCTGCATCACCAAAACTGTAAATGTCAGGAATCTCTAAGTTTATGATTTTATTTAAGAAACGCTGAGCAGTGTATTGCTCAATTCGCCTGACATGCGCATCTTCCATAACGAACACTACATCAGCCCATTCAAGCAGTGCTTCGGTACATAAAGTAGTCCCATTACGACGGCACTCTTTTTCGCTCAAGCCAGCAGAGCGATATGCATTAGCAGGATCTTTTGCAGCAAAATGCACCTCAGCCGTCCGGCTGCGATTCAGATTTGCGGTACACAAAAACAGAATATTCATCGTGGAGCCTCCTAACAGGCTCAGCTTAGCACCACGCTGTAAAGTGCTCCAATTGATGAGTACCCTGTTAACTGAATTACTCTGCAATTGAAATCTCGTTAGCTAAAAACAACAGCATACTGCTTTTGCTGGCGTAAATTTGAAATGAGCCTGCAAACTCAATTTTCGTCCATCTGAGCAATTAATAAAGTTAAAACCTACCTAACCACCAGTATTTAATGAAAAATCTACACTGTGACTTGCTGACCAGCTTTTACATCTGCCATGATTGACTAGAATATGTCAAAAAAATTCTAATCCGTGAATGAAAACTCTGAGGAGCAAGGAATCGCGAATGATTCAGACGAAATACGGTACTTTCAACGGTGGTTCTTGGGAAGATTTATTTCAAAGAGTGTTCAAGCTCAAGTATGGCGATCAGAATTATCAGGAGATGCCAGCTTCTCCCGGAGATTATGGTATCGAGGGGTTTGTTCTCAATACAGGGACTGCATTCCAATGCTATTGTCCAGATAGACAGTACTCAGTTAATGAGCTCTACGAAAAACAAAGAGACAAGATAACAAAAGACTTGGGAAAATTAAAAACGTATCAGAGTGCAATTGCCGCAAGACTAGGCACAGAAAAACTGTCTGAATGGGTTTTTGTTACTCCAGACATTACTCACAATGATTTAGTCAAACACTCAAGAACCAAAGAAACCGAAGTTAGAAGTTGGAACCTTCCGATTTTAACTGATGATTTTAGAGTTGTACTCAAAGACGCAGATCACTTCGGAGAGGAGATCAGGAAAATTTATGCTTCAACCGGAACAAAGCTTACATTTTTAGAAGCAGAACCGATTCTTAGTGTTAGTGACAACGAAGATTTAACTGAGTATGAGTTAAATATCAGTAGGAAAAATAAAAAACGTTGCATAGTAGATGGTAACTTGCAGACATCACAACATCAAAAACTCAATGAGATCACAATCAGAAAGCTCTTTGAGGGCGAGAGCTTGTTCAAAAAAATTGAGAAAGAAGCTGCCGAAATTTACTTCCAGATTTTAAGGGTAATTAATCAGTACGAAGATGAAGTAGATGAGTTATCCGTCACGTGGCAGGGAAGTCCTGAAGCGTTAATTCAAAGAGTTCGTTCTGAATTAGCTACAAGACTCAAAGAGTCTATTTCCCTTCTTGGGGAAACTGATATTTATAAAATAGCTGACCACATGACGTCTAAATGGCTAGCACTTTGTCCGTTGAGCATTGAATAATGAGCAAACTATCATTTAACCGGGCAGCTATGCCTGTAACTCCTGAATATCGGCCTTTCTTCAAAATTCTTAGAATCTTATTGATCCTAAAGTTATCTTCGCGCGGAAAGCGATCTAGCTTAATAAAAATGCACTTACTAAACTGGGTATTGAAGGAAGAAGGTCGTAAAATAATATTAAATGAAACAATAAATGATGGGAAAATTGTATTTCAGGTATGGGGGGTAGATCCTGCTCTTAATTTTGCTCTCCAATACTGTGTTGCGGAAAAACTAGTTCTTCGGCAGTCCGGCGGATTTTTGTTATCTGAAAGTGGTGGGAAATTCTTAAGTAGTATTCCAGCCGTAGAGCTATACGAACCTGACTTTAACTTTTTGAAAGAATTAGGAACTAAAGTCACTGAGCAAATGGTTGATGCTATTGTTAAAGAGTGGGAATAATAATGCTTAGAATAAGGAAATTTAAAATTGAAGTCACTGCAACTGATCAAGATTTTCATTTTGAGTGTGATTTCAAAGATGGTCTTAATATTATAAGGGGCGATAATAGCTCAGGGAAAAGCACTTTGATTAATTCTATTGCTTACTCTTTGGGTATGGAAGAAATCATCGGAGGGGTCGGAAATAAGGTCCTACCTTATGCTCTCAAAGATTATGTTGAAGGTGTTGATCGTGAAAAACACAAAATAATTAATTCATTTGTATATATTGAATTGGAAAATAAAAAAAATAAGAAAATTACAATTAGGAGGGCGATAGTCGCCAAAGGGCAAGACCCAAAGCTTGCTGATATTATTGAAGGGCCCTATTTATCTGCAAATGGAAATTATCAAGTAGTCCATACATATCTACATGATAAAGGTTCCGCTCAAAACAAGCAGTATGGTTTTTTTCATATTTGGAAGATTTTCTTGAACTAGAACTACCTTACGTCCCTACTGCTAAAGGAAGCGAAGCAAAGCTCTACCTCCAGACTCTATTTTCATCGATGATAGTGGAACAGAAAAGAGGATGGACAGACTATATCGCCAACACCCCATACTATGCAATTAAAGATGTTAAAACCAAGATTGTTGAGTACATGTTGGGTTTAGATGTTTTCGAAAATGATAGAGAAAGAAATAAAATAAATTCTCAGCTTCTAACTCTACAACAAGATTGGGATGAGTTATTTGTTGCTGTCAATCTGCTGTGTAAAAACTCAATTCTAAAGATAGAGGGGCTAAGTAAAACTGCTCTTGACTCATTTAATAGGGATCTAGTTAACATCTACAAGATTGATGGTGAAGATCACGTAGCTGTATATTCCTACATAAGCCAACTTACTGAAAAGATAGAAAAGCTAGTTAAGAAGGAAACAATAATTAGTGATAGTGCGCCTTTGGAGTTAGTTAAAGATTACGAAAGCTCAAGAACTGAATTCGATGATTTAACAGGCATTGCTGACAATAATGTCAGGTCCGAATTTAAAGTTGCCAAAGCAAGGTTAGAGGAATACGAATATACATTGCGTGGCATTGATGAAGACCTTGCAAAGAATAAAGTAGCAAAGAAGTTGAGAACGTTTGGTGCAAAATCTGAAATTTCTCTTGCTAAAGACAAATGCCCATCTTGCCATCAAACGGTCGATGACTCTTTGTTACTTGCAGATACTCTGTCACAACCGATGGATGTAGATGAGAACATTAAATTTCTCGAAAATCAAAAAAAGATGGTAAAGCGATACATTGGGGGACTCCAAAAGTCTTTAGAACAAATGGATATCCAACGAGCTTCATTGGAAGAAAAAATAAAAGAGTCGAGAGTCAGAACCGTTAGTTTAAAAAAGGACCTTAGAAGTTTTGCGTTGGTCTCGGAAACTGATATTCGAGTCAAGGTCTCACTTGAAATTAAAAGAGATATATTGGTTCGGTCGTTAGAGAAATAGAACAAAAGTTAAAAGAGTTTGAAAGTTTGAAAAGTGAGCTGGTTTTATTAAGAAGATCACTAAATAATATTCCTGAAGAAAGATATTCCGTATCTGACGTCTCAAAAATCAGGGCTATGCAAGGTGTTTTTAGAAAGAATGCCGAGATTTTCGGATATCGTAGTGCTCAAATTGAAGATATTGAGTTGAATAAAGACACCCTCTTTCCATTTCTTTCAGGTATTGAGCTAAGAGAAGTTCAGACAGATATTAAGTCTGATTCTTCTGCAAGCGACTTTGTGAGACTAATATGGGCTTATTTACTGGCGATAAGGTATGTTTCTTCTGAGCATGAAGGCAACCATCCCGGTCTACTAATACTTGATGAACCAGCTCAACATTCAATGGCTTGTACCAGCTTCAATCAGCTCATAAAAAACTGTGCAAGTGTCGAAGGCTTCCAAACTATACTTGGCGCATCTTTTGATGAGAGTGATGAAGTTTTCAATGATGCAACAAGTGGTGCAAGCTTTCACCTTATTCGTCTCAAGGAAAAGTTATTGACAGCTAACTAACTTTTGCACCGTAAGAGATCGAGGCGTGCAGAGTTGACAGTCTGTGCTTAAGCTTAAAGCCTGTTAAGGCTGCATTGGCAACTTTGGTAATAAAGCCTCGCCTCAAATATCGGAGATTGCAGGTATAGGCTTACTGATTGGGTGAATTATTCACCCTTTTTGTGTTTGTGGGGTTTGAGATCTGGATGCTCTTTTTGATTTTCGGGTCTGACGCGCTGGCGTTTGTCAGGTGAGCCATCTTCATTTTTCCGTTTCGGTCCCGGTTTAATACTCATGCTGTATTCTCCCCAATTGACTAAGCATATCGCTCATTTATCAAACAAATTAGTCGTGACGTACCTTAATTGTCAACTAGAAACTCTGGTGTAACGCTAATAATTGTGACCTTTCCCCGGAATTAATACCAATCCCGTGATGAGATTTTCCAGCTTATGCT